>JAZUDP010000121.1:0-10294 GCA_045639705.1 Acutalibacteraceae bacterium | reverse complement strand
GGGTAGGACCGCCGAATGGCGGTGGAGGGATTCTTTCTCAGTTTTCATCAGACTTTTTATAGAATCCCCTCGCCAACTATCGTTGGCCCTCTCCCCTTTAGACAAGGGGCGCTTGCTCCATCCAATCTCATCGATAAATTGCAATTTGTTGAACCCTTATCAGAACAGAATATACGCCTTGAATTTATGTCCGCATTTCGGGCAGGTGATGTTTCGCTTTCCGCGCTTTTTGCTCATTCTCAGATGCTCGTGGCATTTCGGGCAGGTACGGAAGCGGTGAGTTCCGAACTGCATGACGCGCGTCTTTGCGCGGTTGAATTTGCGGCGGAAATTTGCGGCAATTTCATCAAAATGGATTCTGTTCATAAAATCAAGGAATTTTCCGTTTTCGTACTGACGGCGGTAACAGTTCTTCGAAAGCGTTCTGAAAACCGCAAGTCCGAGAATAACAAGCGCAATTCCCCACATAATGAAATAGACGACCGGCGCAAAGCGGAAACACATCTTTATTCCGTTGAGCAGAAGATATATTATAAGAAGGCAGACCGTCAGCTTGTCAATGCCGTTTCTGCCGAGCATGAATCTGCGCACCTTTTCGGAAGCCCTTCCGAATATTTCAAGAAATCTCTGCAATTAAATCCACTCCTTACTGCATACATTATACTTGACAATTCGGTTCAAGGTGTTACAATTTTATTAAATTTTCAGGAATTGAAGGTATTTTTATGAAAATATATGAAAATCTTTCCGAGCTGATAGGCAATACTCCCCTTTTAAAGCTCAGCCGTTTTGCCGAAGCATACGGCATTCAGGCGAATATTTACGCAAAGCTTGAATATTTCAATCCCGCAGGCAGCATCAAGGACAGAGTTGCCTTTGAGATGATTGACGCAGCGGAAAAGGACGGCACGCTGAAGGAGGGTTCGGTCATAATCGAGCCTACAAGCGGCAACACGGGTATCGGTCTTGCGGCAATAGCCGCCGCAAAGGGTTACAAGGCAATCATCATCATGCCCGATACAATGAGTGAGGAACGCAAAAAGCTGATGAAGGCTTACGGCGCCGAGCTTATTCTCACCGAGGGTGCAAAAGGTATGGCAGGCTGTATTGAAAAGGCGGAGGAGCTGAAGGCATCCCTCCCCGGCAGCATCATTGCGGGTCAGTTTGTCAATCCGTCTAATCCCGCCGCCCATATAAAAACAACAGCTCCCGAAATCTGGAGCGACCTTGACGGAAATATTGACGCATTTGTTGCAGGCATAGGAACAGGCGGCACAATCACAGGAAACGGAAAATATCTTAAGGAAAAGAATCCCGATATAAAGGTTATCGGCGTTGAGCCTGCCTCCTCCCCTCTTATCACAGAGGGAAAAGCGGGCGCTCACAAAATACAGGGCATCGGCGCAAACTTCGTGCCTGAAATTCTTGACATGGGCGTCATCGATGAGGTTATGGCAATTTCAGACGAGGATTCCTACAGATATGCGCAGGCTGTTGTAAAAACGGAGGGCGTTTTTGTCGGCATATCGGCAGGCGCTGCTCTTTGCGGCGCGGTTCAGCTTGCAAAGCGTGAGGAATACAAAGGCAAAAACATTGCGGTTATTTTCCCCGACGGCGGCGACAGATATCTTTCAACGCCCGATTTTATTTGACAATTATTCTCTTAAATGTTAGTATTAATTGATTTCATCAAATCTTTGCGGACGGTTAATTATCGCCCGTACCGAAAGGGGTATTTTAATGAAAAAAGTAATCTCCGTAATTCTTGCGCTTGCAATGCTGTTTTCGGTTATTTCAGTTGCGGCATCGGCAGAGGAAAAGTATGACCTTGAATTTGCGGCTGCATCCGACCTGCATTACAATCCTCCGCGCGAGGAGCTTGCAGGACCCGACAACGGCACAATTGACGACCCGATTTTCTGGTACGCCAACAGACGCGCCGCCATGGAGGATGAAAGCGGCTTCATCATTGACGAATTTCTCCGTCAGTGCGCTGAGAATGAGGACTGCAAATATGTTCTGATTGCAGGCGACCTTGCCGACAACGGCAGAACCTATCCCGAGGACCACATGGCCGTTGCGGAAAAACTCAGAAAATTTGAGCAGGAAACAGGCAAGGATGTTTTTGTTATCAACGGCAACCACGACGCAAGCGTTGAGTCAAACACATCATACATAGTTTTCAAGGAAATCTACGCCGATTTCGGCTATGACAAGGCTGTTACGGAGCCGCGCGACGACTGCTCATACGCAGCGAATCTCGGTGAAAAATACCGTCTTATCGCTCTTGACTCAAACCATCCCACGGCTTCTACCGAGGACGGCATCAACAAGGATAAGCTCAACTGGGTAAAGGAACAGGTTGAAGCGGCAGAGGCTGACGGCAGATATCCCATTCTCATGATGCATCACAACCTTATCGACCACATGCCGATTCAGCGCCTTCTCAGCCACGATTTCATCGTTAAGAATCACTATCTTAACGCCGAAAGGTTTGCGGACTGGGGCATTAAGCTTGTTATCTCAGGTCATGAACACTGCGGCGACGGCGCAACCTACACAAGCGCTCTCGGCAATGTAATCTACGATTTTGCAATCACATCTCTTACAATGTATCCCCTTGCATATGAGTATTTCAGACTCAGCGATGAGGAAATCAGCTATGAGAGAAAAACTATAGACAAGATTGATTTTAACGCACTTACAGCCACTGTAAAGGGTTATTCCGACGAGCAGATAAGCCTTATGAAGGCTGACTTTAACGAGTATTCAAAGAATTTCCTCAAGGCAGGCGTACAGTTCCGTCTTGCGCTCGGAATGTCCAAGGAAAAGATGGGCATTAAAGAGGACGCATTCTACTACGGCATTGTCAGAACGGCTGTCGACGGCCTTCTCAATCTGCTTGAAATGCCGCTTTACGGCGAGGACAGCCTTGCTTCACGCGCTCTTGAATACGGTCTTGAGCTTCCGGAGACAGAGTATAAATCCGGCTGGGATTTAGCAACGAGTCTTGTTGCCATGCACTATGCGGGCGTAGAGGAATTCACACTCGATTCAGCGGAAATCCAGACCTTCCTTAAGGCTGTTGTTACAATTCTCCGTGTTGACTTTGCTGACATCACAGACGCGCTTACGCTTATCAAGTATGTCAACAAGCTTCTCGGTACGGAATCAATTTCCGCCGATATCACAAAGACCTGCGTAAACATGTTCGGTACGGTTTCAGTTGCGGAATACGTTATCATGGCGATTATCGCTCCGTTTATTTACATGTTTGTCAATGACTCCGACGGAATTAATGACGCGAACGGAACTCTCCCCGGCTACGGCACGGTAAGCACACAGAACAATCTTAAGAACATCGGCGCAAACATTGCGGATATTTTCAGCGGCTCGGTTCTTCACCTCAGCCTTGTTGTTAAATATCTTCTCAAGGCATGCCTTACAGTTCTTACGGCTATAAGATAAAACAGTAAAAAATTATGCCCTGCTGAAATCAGCAGGGCATTTCTTATACATTCTTATTTTATTTTTACTGTATATGTTTGCTGTACATTATCAGAAAGCCACGGTGCAAGCTCAATTGTAACATCCGTTGATGCATCGTTCAGCTCATATGCACACTGAAGGTCAAGTGAAACACCCGGTTTGACTTCCTTCGAAGCCTCATCAAAGCTGAGATTATCAATTCCGTAGCTTGTCCATACATCACCAAGCTCAACACCGTTCTGATAAGCTTTATCTTCTATTGAATAGGAAAAGCTTTTCGGTTCGGAATCGTTGTTTTTGAAGCTGTAAGTAACTATCAGAATTTTCTTACCCTCATAGTCAGAGGTGATTCTGGAGCTTTTAAGCTCAACCTTGAACTTTCCGACATTGTTTTCGCTGTTTTTATCTGCAACAGCTGCTTTAGTTGTCTGCCCCGCCGCGTTCGTTCCTGCCTCCGCAGGCTTCGCGCCGCCGTTGTCTGAGCCTGACCCCGCGCCTGCAGCGCCGATTACAACAACAAGCGCGAGTATTACGCCGAAAATAATAAGTCTTTTCTTTTTCTTCTTCTTTTTCTGCTGTTCAAGTGCGGCATTGACTGCCTGCTGCACCTCATAGCCGTTTGTCTGCATTCCGTCTGCCATAATGCAAACCTCCTTTTAATTTGTTACGGCAATTATACAGTAGAAAAAAAGCAAAGTGGTGTGCTGTCAGCACACCACTTACGGCCTGTTAACCTGTAAAATAAAAATGCATCCTGTTATTACGGAAATCACGGAAAATATAACCGAAACGAAAATTCGATTCTGCTTCGTACTGTTTTTTGTAAGGCTGAAGCGGCTCTGCCAGTCCCCCTGGTTGAGAAGCAGCGGAACGGGAAAGACTAACATGAAAATCATGGCAATATCCCAGAGCAGCTCATTCTTAAAAATATATTCTCCCTGATAAGTCCGCCCTGCTATCATCAGAACCGTCAGCAGATAATATATTACGGCGGTTATTTTGTGCCACAGCACACCCTTTCTGAAGCCCGGTATTGAAAGGACAAAACGTTTCAGTCTGTTTTTTCCCGAAACAGCGGATGCAAGCTCGGCAATATTTTTATATCTGTTTTTTTCATCCATCTGAGTACACTTGATAATTATTGAGGAAAACGTACCGTAATCGCGCTTTTCCGAGGGCAGCGCACCCGTCTTAAGGTAATTTATCAGCACACCGACGGAATAAATATCAGACCTGACGCTTGTCTGCGAAAACCCGAACTGCTCGGGCGCGGCGAAACCCTGCGTGCCGAGAATCTGAGTATCGGCGGACTGATTTGCCTTCTGAAACCGGCTGATACCGAAATCGATTATCTTGACCGTACCGTTTTCGTCAAGCATAACATTATTGGGATTGATATCGCGGTGAATAATGCCGAGGGCGTGTATTGCCTCAAGACCGCCGCAAAGCTGAAGAATAACATCACGCAGGCGTATATCATCCATAACGCCGTTCTTTTTTATATAATCGGCAAGAGTCATACCCTGAACAAATTCAAGCACGGCATAAAATTCGTTTTCAATTCTGACCGTTTCATAAACCTTTATTACATTCACGTTATCAACCGTCGAGAGCTTTTTATATATCTCAATGTCTTCAAACGGAACTGTTTTGAGTACATATATTTTATTTTCTTTAATCGCAAGCTTTGTTGTACCGTTAAAGCTTTTAATTATTTCATACACTGTACTCACCGCCTTGATTTTTGTTACAGAATATATTATCATATTAAAAAGTGCGGATGTCAACCTGTCGGCACAAAAAAGGAGAATTTATGGAAAAATCCACTGAAGAGCTGCTTAGTATTCTTAAAAACAAAAAAACTTATGAAGAGTTTTTCAATGAGGAAATTGAAGAACTCTGCTTTTCGTCCGTTGCCGAGTACTTAAATCTGCTGATGACTGAAAAGAAGCTTAAGAAAAGCGATGTTATCAAGAAAAGCAACCTTGATAAAAATTACGCATATCAGATTTTTAACGGAATAAAAAACAATCCCTCAAGAGATAAAATTCTTATGCTTGCGTTCGGAATGACTCTGACGCTTACCGAAACAAGAAAGCTTCTGAAAATATCTCAGCTGAAGGATTTGTATGTGCGTGACCCGCGTGACAGCGTTATTATTTTCTGTCTGAACAAAGAGTATACGCTTATGCAGACAAATGAATCCCTTAACGATTACGGGCTAGACTGCCTTGAATAACCGTTAATACTTAATAAAACCGTAATATCAAAAAAAAGGACTGCACGCAGTCCTTTTATTTTTAGCTGTCAATCAGATTTATTTCACGCGCTCCGCTGTTTTTACCGAAAATAAGCTTCAGCAGAATCGGGCAGAGAACGGAAGAAATTACAATAAGCATAATCGTTGCAACAAGAGGATTTATGCCTGTCAGCGTACCGTCGGCGGAGTGCTTTATAAGCGAATGTCCCGTCGTGTAAACCGCAAGGGCAACCTCGCCTCTCGCTATCATTCCGCAGCCGATTGTTGCGGAATCGCGCAGATTGTATTTGCAGAGCTTTGCAATACCGCCGCAGCCGAAGATTTTTCCGAGAATGCCGACAGCCACAAAAACAAGTCCGAATATAAGGTCGGACGGCTTAAATGCGCTGAAATCCGCGCTTATTCCGATATATGCGAAGAAAATCGGTGAAAAAATCATGTAGCCGTTGGTAAGCACCTTCTGGTCAACAAAGTCTGTATCCTTCAGTCCGCTGAGCATGATGCCCGCAAGAAATGCGCCTGTAATTGACGCGATTCCGAAAAATTTTTCAGCGGCGTAAGCATACAGGAAGCAGACGGCAAGAGCAAAAATACTTGTTCTGCGCGCATGGGGATAATGCTTGCAGATCCATACAAAGCCGTACTTTATCGGGAAGCCGATTCCGATTCCGACAGCAAAAAAGCCGACTGCCTTTACAAGCGTCATGATTACGCTGCCGTCGCCGTTCAGGCTTGTTACAATGCTCAGCACGATAATACCGATAACATCGTCGATGATTGCCGCGCTGAGAACGGTTGTGCCGACCTTTGAATTCAGCTTGCCGAGTTCGCGCAGAGTCTCAACCGTTATGCCGACGCTCGTTGCCGAAAGAATACAGCCGACAAACAGGGCGTTCATAAGCGTGTCGTGGTCCCTGAGCGTTTCAATTCCGCCCATAAAAAGCGCTGTTATTACCGTTCCGAGCGCAACGGGAACGGCAACGCCCATGCATGCAACCATTGTTGCGGCAAAACCGCTTTTTTTCAGTTCCTTTGTATCTGTTTCAAGTCCGCTTGAAAACAGAATAAGCACAACGCCGACCTGCGAAAAGGATTTTAATACATCCATTTCTATCTGGGAAGGATTGATTATTCCGTCAAACGGCAGAGCGTCAATCTGACTGAAAATCGCAGGACCGATAACAAGTCCGGCAATAACCATGCCGACTACCTGAGGAAGTCCTAAAATTCGTGCAAGAATACCCGTTGCTTTCGTGGCAAGAAGAATAACCGCCAGATAGAACAGAATATTCAGTACCTCGAACTGCATTCCGAACATCTCTTTTCCGATGTATTGTTTTATACCGCCGACTATTATACTATTTTTCAAAAAAATGTCAATGAATATGGAAAGATTTATAAAGATATGATATAATGATTCCAATTAAACTAAGTTGGTGATTGACATGCAGGTAAAAATCAGCGAAGAAGTAAAAGCGCTTGTCCCCTCCTGCGCTCTCGGCGTTATACTTTACAGAGCGAAAATTGAGAAGGCAAGCGATGAGCTGACAGATTATTTCAATTCGGTAACCGAAGAAATAGGCTCAAAATATATTACAAAGGATATTGCGGAAATGCCGCACATCAGACCCACAAGGCAGGCGTACAAGGCTCTCGGCAAGGACCCTCACGCCTACCGCGGCGCAGCCGAGCAGATGCTGAGAAGAATTATTCTGAACAAGGGTCTTTATCATGTCAGCAACGCGGTTGACATAAACAACATCATTTCCGTCACATCGGGCTATTCAATCGGTTCCTACGATACGGAAAAAATCGTCGGCGATGTGACTCTCTGCCGCGCACCCGAGGGAACGCATTACAAGGGCATCGGCAAGGACACATACGAATACAATGTTGAATGTCTTCCTGCTGTATTTGACGATGAGGGCTGCTTCGGCAATCCTTCAAGCGACTCTCAGCGCACCATGCTGAAAAACGGCGAGCGCGAGGTTCTGTTCATCTTCTATGCCTTTGACGGCAAAGAGGGCTTAAGCGAATGGATGGACGAAACAGAAAGACTTTTTGAAAAATACTGTGACAAATATGAAACAGTTGAAAAATATATTGTAGAATAAGGGGTAATTATCATGCTTGAAAAATACGGTTTTAACGAAAAAAACGAGCAGTTCATATGCAAAATGGGCGAATTCCATCCCGATATGCTGATGACAATCTGGGTCAAGCGTTTTGAAAAGGACGAAAGCTACGAAGTGTTCAGTGCCGAAAACGAAACCGCCTTTCTCATTCTGAGCGGAAACGCCGATATCACATGGAACGGCACAACCGAAAACATGAAAAGAAAAAATCCGTTTGAAAAGAAGCCGTACTGCCTGCATGTGTGCAAAGGTGTCAAGGTCAGCATAACCGCGAATGAGGAGAGCGAAATTCTCATTCAGCAGACGGATAACGACAAGGAATTTGAGCCTGTTTTCTACAAGCCCGAGGACTGCCTTTACGAGCATTTCGGCAAAGGACAGTGGGAAGGCACGGGCTACCGAATCTGCTCCACCATGTTCGACTATGACAACGCACCGTATTCCAACATGGTTATGGGCGAGGTTTTCAATCAGCCCGGCAGATGGTCAAGCTATCCCCCGCACCATCATCCCCAGCCCGAGGTTTACTATTACAAATTTGACCCTGAGCAGGGCTTCGGCGCATGCTTCAACGGAGACAATGTATATAAAAGCACCGACGGCGCATCATGCTATATCACAGACGGCTTCGACCATCAGCAGGTTACGGCGCCCGGCTATGAAATGTATTATGTATGGATGATTCGCCACCTTGACAATGACCCGTGGTACAAGACCACCCGCTTCTATGCCAGTGAGCATGAATGGCTGACAAAGGCCGACTGATTAATACAGTTTCATATTACTTTCCCCATAAAATTCAAACCGCTTCACCCGATAAAAGTGAAGCGGTTGATTTTTATTTTATAAGCGCTTTAAGCTCGGAAACCTTGTCTGTCTTCTCCCACGGAAGGTCAACATCGGTTCTGCCCATATGACCGTATGCCGCTGTCTGCTGATAGATGGGTCTGCGGAGATTGAGATTATCAATGATTGCCGCAGGTCTGAGGTCGAATACCTTCTTAACCGCCTCGGCAAGCTCGCTGTCGCTTACCCTGCCGGTACCGAAGGTGTCAACCATAACCGAAACGGGCTTTGCAACGCCGATTGCGTAGGCAAGCTGAATTTCGCATTTCTTCGCGAGTTCCGCAGCTACGATATTCTTCGCAATATAACGGCACATGTAGGCAGCCGAACGGTCAACCTTTGTGGGGTCCTTGCCGCTGAAAGCTCCGCCGCCGTGACGGGAGTATCCGCCATATGTATCAACAATAATCTTTCTGCCTGTAAGACCCGAGTCACCCTGAGGACCGCCTGTTACAAAACGGCCTGTGGGATTGACATAAATCTTTGTGTTTTCATCAATAAGATCAGCGTTGATTGTGGGTCTGATTACCTTCTCGATTATGTCCTCACGGATTTTTTCAAGCTCAGCATCCGCACTGTGCTGTGAGGAAACAACAACCGCGTCAATTCTGACAACTCTGTCATCGTCATATTCAACCGTAACCTGAGTCTTGCCGTCCGCGCGGAGATAGCCGAGATTTCCGTTTTCGCGCTCCTCAGTAAGCTTTAACGAAAGCTTGTGAGCAAGTGAAATCGGCATAGGCATAAGCTCGGGAGTTTCATCGCAGGCAAAGCCGAACATCATGCCCTGGTCGCCCGCGCCGTTGAGGTTGTATCTGTCCTCTTCGCCGCCCTTAAGCTCAAATGAAGCGTCAACGCCCATTGCGATATCCGCCGACTGCTTGTCAATTGAGGTGATGATTGCGCAGGTATTGCCGTCGAAGCCTTTTTCCGCGCTGTCGTAGCCTATATCGCAGATAACCTTTCGTGCGATTGCGGGAATATCAATCTGAGCCGATGTTGAAATTTCTCCCATAATGAGAACCATGCCCGTTGTGCAGCAGGTTTCGCATGCAACTCTGCCCTGCGGGTCCTGTGCCATGATTGCGTCAAGAACTGCGTCCGAAATCTGGTCGCAGATTTTATCGGGATGTCCCTTTGTTACCGATTCTGATGAAAAAAGATGCTTTGCCATTTTCTATTCCTCCGTTTTCTGTCCTTCAAGCCGAAAAATACGCCCCCGGCGCACCGAGAGCCAAAAAGCCTTATCTTTCGGTTACACCGCAGGATTTAGCACCTTGCTTAACGCAGGTTGCCGAGCTTCACAGGGCCTGTTCCCTCAGCTGCTCTTAATAAGGAAATATTCAATTTTCAATATTATATATCAGCAAAGACAGTTAGTCAAGTATTATTTTTAAATTCCGGATTTCAGGCGGCGGAGTGGCTCCGCGCCCTCGCCGGGTTGGCAGTTATCAGAATTATTATTGCAGTGCGCGAGCCGTCGGAAATGTACAAATTATAATTTGCTGAGTGCCTCCGCGCCTTCGCCGGGTCGGCAGTTATCAGAATTCTGTTACCCTGCGCG
>JAZUDP010000120.1:0-13268 GCA_045639705.1 Acutalibacteraceae bacterium | reverse complement strand
TTGAAATACGCGAGTATTCCTGCGGTTTTGTCAGCAGCGTCTAAGTCTGATTCTATCTCATTCAAAACTACTCCGTATCTGAAAACAACAGATTTCAGATGAAGAACAATGAAAAAGCGGGCAGCATACTGACGTATGTTGTCCGCTTTTGAAGCAGTTATTCGCTGAAAGATGCGTTTTCAGACGATTTATCCCTAATTTGCGCCGCCCTTTCCGCTGCTTTTTTCAATCATCTGAGACATATGGAAAGCCCCGGACCGCTGTCCGGGGCTTCTGTGTAATTATTTAAATCTGAAAAAAACTATTCAGCTTTCCTGACCTACTGCGATTTTGAGAATCTTAAGAGCATCCGCGCTGTTAATTATGCCGTCGGCATTAAGGTCAGCCGCCTGAAGCCTTGAGCCTGTAAGCGTTATCTGGCCTACGCTATGCTGAAGAACAAGAAGCGCATCGGCTGAATTTACAGCTGTATCTTCATTGACATCGCCGCGGAGAGCTGCTTTATCGGTGAGTGTAATTGTAAAAATATCACAGGCAGCTTTATTTTCCAAAAAATAAACATAAACATCAACATCACCCAGCATAAAATCAACCACGGGTGAGAAATAGATATTCTGAGTAACCTTTACGCCGCTTTTCGTTTCCTTGTAGGCTATCTGCTCCTTTGAGCCGTCAGAATAAGTTACCTCAACAACAAGCCCTCTGAGGTCAAGCATACCGACATCCTGATATCTGGAATATAATCCGCCGTTGTACATAAATGCGATATAGCTCTTATGGCTTTTGAATGTACCGGGAGCCGAGCTGTCTCCGAATTTCCAGTAACCGTAATCCCAGTCAGTGCCTTTGTAATATACCTTCTTGGTCGGTTCTTTGACAATTTTTACATCCTTAATTGTCTTTGCGGCGAATGACTCAACGGCCAAGCAGGAAAAAGCAAGGACAAAAGCAAGAACAAGAGCTATTGCTCTTCTGAAAGTTTTCATTTTTATTCCTCCTGAAAATCAAGTAATATTATTATAGTATTTTTTAATAAAAAAGTCAATTCAAAATTACACTCCGCTTAAATCAAACGGCGGAATATACTCCTCCGCAGAGGAATCAAGCTCCTGTATATAGGCATTTTCAAGTCCGAGTCTGTCGGCATATTCAAGAACCATGTCATACTCACGCACGCTGAGCCTGCGGTTGATTACAGGATATTCGCTTAAATTTCCGCACGGAGTATACTGACTCATTATGCTTACAACCGTGTCGGCAGGCATGTTTGCGCTGACCCAGTCAAGCACCTTCATCGCCTGACTGATATTTCCCGGCAGAACAAGATGGCGCACTATAACGCCCTTCTGCATTATTCCTTCGCTGTCAAATACCGCTTCGCCCGTCTGTCTGAGCATTTCAAGCGCCGCGGATGAGGCAACCTCAAAATAATTTTCAGCTTTGCTGTATTTTTTTGAAACGGACGGACTGACATATTTGATATCAGTCAGATATATGTCGGCAAGGCCGTCAAGCCGTCTGAGCGTTTCAACGTTGTCATAGCCGCCTGTGTTCCACACAACGGGAATGTCGGGCTTATGCTCTGTCAGCGTATCGGCAAGCTGCAGCGCATAATGCGTAGGATTGACAAGATTTATATTATGCGCTCCCTGATTCTTCAGTTCACCGAATATTTCAACAAGCCGCTCCCCGGAGATTTCTTTTCCGAAGCAGTCACGGCTTATCTGATAATTCTGACAGAAAACACATTTGAGTGAACAGCCCGAAAAGAAAACGGTTCCGCTGCCGCGTGTACCGCTGATACACGGCTCCTCCCAGAAATGAAGCGCCGCACGGGCGACCCTGTATGTCAGCGGAACTCCGCAGACGCCTGTTCCGGTTTCCCTGTCAATGCCGCATTTTCTCGGGCAGGCATTACAAATATACATTTTCAATTACCTCTGCAATTTCAAAGCTGCCGTCAACGGGACTGCGCCTTGAATAATCAATTATATAAGCGTCGTTTCCGACAAATTTCACCTGCGCCTTTTTGTTTCCGCGCTGCGAATCCGCTCCCGGAAACGCCGCAAGCTTTTCCCTTGTATTCGCAAGCTGCCGAAGCCCGGACGGAACAAGCTCTGACTTTTCGCTTGTATAAAAATCAAGCAGCAGCGTTTTGCCGATGTTTTCAATCCTGTCGCCGAAAAGCTCATTTAGAAGATTGTATAAAACCTTTGTGGAAACAGATTTGAAAATGATATTTCTTCTTTCAAGTTCATCGGCAAGAAGCTTAAACATTTTATACGGTGAACCGAACAGCTTTTCAATTTCGGAAAGACTTCGTCTGAAACGGCCGGGATTATAAAACCGTTCAAGCACATCCTCGATTTTTTTAAGCTCCGCAAGCTCATTATATGAAATATATTTATTACCGATTATTTCATACGGAGGATATTCCGAAAAAACATAACCGTGCTTATCAAGCATTGCGTTCAGCGGCGCGCCGTGCAGAAGCTTGAGAAAGCCGAGCTGAAGCTGATGAGCCTTCAGAGCATAGGCCTCGTTAAACGATTTTATAAAAGCTTCATGCGTTTCAAAGGGAAGTCCCGCAATCAGGTCAACATGGATATTTATATTTCCGAAGCCTGCAAGCGTTCTGATATTCCGGAAAAGCTTATCCGTATCGGTATGGCGGCAGCATTCGTCAAGAGCGGGTCCGTAGGTTGACTGAATACCCGCCTCAAGCTGTATCCTGCCCTTCGGACAATCGGAAAGAAGAGTCAGGTCTTCCTCCGTCAGTAAATCCGCTCCGATTTCAAAATGGAAATTCGTTTCGCAGTTTTCAGCGTCAATTATATGCTTCCATATTTCGCGTGCGCGCTTCCGGTTACAGTTGAATGTGCGGTCAACAAGCTTGACCTGAGGGACTTTGTGCTTTATAAAGAAATCAAGCTCGGAAAAAACGCGTCCGGCAGGCAGCTCCCTTACCTTTCCGCACACAGACGAAAGACAGTACGCACACGAAAACGGGCATCCGCGCGACGATTCATAATAGATTATCCTGCCGTCGTATTTTCCGATATTCTCATCGCTGTACGGAAACTCATATTCAGTCAGCCCGGCGGCATCCGCACAGCGTATTTTGCCGTCAGAGGCGTAATTCCATTCTTCCGCGACGGATATTCCGTTAAGCTCACAGATAAGAGCAAAAAATGCACGCTCCCCTTCGCCCGAAATAATGTAATCACAGCAGCTTTCAAGCGGTGTTCCGTAAGAAACCTCGGGTCCGCCGAGAATAATAATGCTTTCGGGCTGCGCGAGCCGTATATAGCGGCAGAGCTTTTCAACAAGGCTGACATTCCATATGTAAACCGAAAAAGCAAAAACATCCGCTCCGTTAAGTACCGAATAAGCGATGCTGTCAAAGCTGTCATTGACCGTCGTTTCCGTAACGGTAAGCTCCGGCAGTCTGACACCGTAACGTTCAGAATAAACGCCGTACATTCTTTCAATTTCCGCGGTGGCAAGCGATGAATGTATGAACTTTGAATTAACCGAAACAAAATTGATTTTCTTCATTTTTCACCTGATAAATAATATAAAGTATGCGCTGTTTATTATAAAATACATATGTGATTCTGTCAAATAAATAATTCTTACAGATAATATGTATTTGACAAAAATTAAAGAAAGATGTTATACTGAAATTCAAGGAGTGATATTTATGTCAGACTCAACCCGCGGTATAAAAGTAATTGACAAATTCGGATATGCGCTCGGCGACCTCGGCGGTATTCTTACATTCTCGCTTGTATCGTCGTTCCTTCAGATGTTCTACACCGACTCGCTGCATATTCCGCTTGAAAAGATAACGGTTCTCATGCTTGTTGCCCGTATCTGGGACGCAGTCAACGACCCGATGTGGGGTGGCTTTATTGATTCGAGGAAGCCGACGCGCTTCGGACGTTTCCGTCCGTATATTTTCGGCGCGTCAATTCCCCTCGCCGTCGCCGCAATTCTCATGTTTACAAAAATACCCGGACTTACTCCGACGCAGTATTTCATCTTTGCGGTTATAACATACATCTTTTACGGTATGATGTACACGGGAACGAACATACCCTACGGTGCGCTCGCTTCCGCAATTACAAGCGATGAGATTGAGCGTTCCTCGCTTTCAATCTGGCGCAGTATAGGTTCAGGTCTCGGCGGTCTGCCCGCAATGATGCTTCTGCCTATGCTTGTTTACACAAAGAACGAACAGACAGGCGTTAAATATCTTGATTCGGGCAAGCTGCTTACCTGCGTAACCGTGCTTGCGGTTCTTTCGGTCGGCGTATATTTCCTGCACACATTTTTAACCAAGGAACGCATAACGGTCACCCCTGCTCAAAAGGAAAAGAATTACAGCTTCTTCAGCTCTCTTAAATCTCTTGTAACAAACCGTCCGTTCGTTACTCTGAGCCTTGCGTCAATGTTCCTTATTGCCTCGCAGATGTATACTCAGACGGTTTACAATTATCTTTTCAAGGACTATTTTGTAAAGCCCGAGCTTTATATTTTTGTTACAATCTGCACATATCTTCCCATGGCGATTCTGATTCTGCCGATGGGCAAGCTTGTTCGCCGCTTCGGCAAAAAGGAGCTTTGCGGCGCAGGCATGGCATTTGCGGCTGCGGTTAATTTCATAATGTATCTTGTCGGGTTTACTCCCCTTGCGAAAAATCCGTATTTCTTCCTCGCAATGCTGTTCTTCAGCGGCATGGGTCAGACCTTCATGACGCTTGAGGTCTGGGCAATGGTTATGGATGTTACCGATTTCCATGAATTCCGCTGCGGCAGAAAAGAAGAAGGCACGGTTTATTCAATATATAACTTCGTAAGAAAAATCGGTCACACAATCGCAGGCGCAGGCTCATCCCTTGCTCTCATGGTTATCGGCTACGATGTCAACGCAGTTGAAATGGGACAGAGCGCAGAGGTTGTCGGCGGATTCTATACGCTTGCAACCCTTGTTCCCGCAATAATGTACGGAGCTATGGCTCTGCTGCTGATTTTCGGGTATAATCTTTCAAAGAAGAATCTTGAAAAATTTCATGAAATGAAAGCTGAATAAAGACAAAGAAAGCGGTGAGCTTCGGCTCACCGCTGATTTATTATTTGAGTATGAGATTCTTCAGAAGCGTCGGCTTTTCGGTTGTGATATTGTCAACGCCCATTGAAAGGAACATTTCCATATCCTTTACGTTATTGACAGTCCAGACCGACAGAAGCAGACCCTTGCTGTGGCATGCCTCGACAAGCTGCGGTGTAACGCCGACAAAATTGATGTTTACGCCGATACCGCCGAGTTCAATGACACGGTCAACGAGCTTATCGCAGTAATCCTTTTTGCCAAGTTCAAGCACATTCGGATAGCAGTTCAGATAATACTGTACAAGCGGGCTTTTCTCTCTGACATCGGCTACAAAGCCCTCGTTTATGCCTGTATAGAATACGCGGTCGAGCATATCGTGCTTTACGATAATCTCCTGCATTTTGTCGATATTCCTTGTTGTCTTAACATCGATATTGATAAAAATATCGTTAAACTGCTTAACAAGAACAAGAGCCTCCTCAAAGGTCGGTTCGTCCCCCTTGGGAGCGTTATGCGAAAGTCTGAGTTCGCCGCTGCTGTCAACATTGAGGTCAAATTCAACAATTTCCGCTCCGGAATTGACCGCAACCTTAATCGACGGTATTGTATTGGCTTTTGTTCCGTTTGAACCTGCGTGAGCTGTTACGGTAATACGCTCGGGAAGAGTATAGTCGCCTTTTTTATGTAAAAGTCTGTAAAGGAAATACATGTTTTTCCCTCCTGTTATTTTTTAATAATTATAAACCATTTTTATTTAAAATACAATCATCATATATAATTAATTGACAATTTTTACTGTTTTATGGTATGCTGTTAACATACTGAATCGGAGGTATGACTATGAATAAAATTTTTGCACAGGGCAAGCGTCTTATCGACGAACTCGGCCGTGAAAGAATATTCAACGGCGTAAATGCGGTTGACAAAAGCAAATATACTGACGGCAGTCAGGAATATCCAGAGCTGAACGAAGAAATAATCAAAAAATTGGCCGAGTCAGGCTTCAATCTTATCCGTCTGGGCTTCACATGGGCAAAGCTTGAGCCCTCCCCGAACAAATATAACGATGAATATATAGAAAGCATCGGAAAGGTAATCGATACCTGCGAAAAATACGGAATCTATGTTTTTCTTGATATGCATCAGGATTTGTACTCCCCCGTCACAAACGGTGACGGCGCTCCGAAATGGGCCACGCTGCTTGACGGCATAAAGGTTCATCCCATGCGCTTTGTCTGGGCTGAAGGATATTTCTGGGGCAGAGCATGTCACAGGGCGTTTGACAATTTCTGGAAAAACAGAAGGGTCAATAACGAAGGTATTCAGGACAGATACGCTGATTGCTGGGCTTATCTTGCCGAAAAACTCGGTGACAGGGAAGCGGTTATCGGCTTTGATATGATGAATGAGCCGTTCCCCGGTTCAAGCGGCGGCAAATGCTTCCGCAGACTTGTCGCAGGCGCGGCAAAAACGATTCTGTTTGACAAGGCGGTTGACCGCCCTCAGCTTATAAAGGACGCGATTTCAAAAGACAGAGTCGAAAAGGTTCTCAATCATATCACATTCGATGTTCTGAAAAAAGCGACAAAGGGCTGTGAAAAAATCATCGCGGACTTTGACAAAAACACCTATGCGCCTTTTATTAAAAAGGTCAGCACGGCAATCCGCGAAAAAGCTCCCGACAAGCTTCTTTTCCTTGAAAACAGCTACTGGTCAAACCTCGGAATCCCCTACTCCGCACCGCCGATTGAGGTTGACGGCAAGCGCGACCCGCAGCAGCTTTTCGCTCCCCACGCGTATGACTTTATGGTTGATACTCCCGAGTACAAATATGCAAACAATGGGCGTGTGGGCGGCATTTTCGGCGAGCATAAAAGAAGTCAGGACAGGCTCAATATGCCTGTAATTGTAGGCGAATGGGGCGGCTTCGGCGCAAGCGACGACGAGTCGTGGCTTGAACACATCAAGTATCTGCTCGGACTTTTTGACTCGAACAAATGGAGCAATACCTACTGGTGCTACATGCCCTCATTCTTTGCTTCTCCGCTTATGAAGGTATTTGTAAGGCCTTATCCCATGGCTGTCTGCGGTGAAATCGAAAACTACAGATACGATTACATCACAAAGACATTTACGCTTTCGTTCACTCAGGAGGATGACGGAGAAAATATTATCTGCGCACCGTTCCCGATTCAGACATTCAAAATTGACGGAAGAAGCAGAAAATATCAGCTTGACGGAGCAAAGGCTTCGGTCAAAACCAAAGCAGGCACGCACAAGCTTGAAATTACATTCTGACAAAAAATTAGCCGCGGTTTTCAAAACTGCGGCTCGTTTTTTATCAACTGTTTATTTTACATTTGCTTCAAGATATTCAACAACATCCTTAACAGTTACAAGAGTGGGAAGAAGCCTGTCGGGAATGGAGATTCCGTACTTTTCCTCTGTCATGCAGATGAGGTCAAAAAGCTCGAAAGAGTTGAGTCCGAGGTCGGATGTGAGTACATCGTCGGGGTTAACCTCTGTGATTCTTCCGTCTGTGTAATCTCTGATCATTGTAAGCAAATCATTTCTGATATCCATATTTTTTCTCCTTTATTCTTCAGCCTTGGCTTTTTCTTTTTCTTCTTTTCTCCTGCGCCAGATTTCATTGAAGATTTCCTCTGTCGCAAGCGAAATCTTTGTCAGCGAAAAATCGCATCCGGTCGGGAATACATACCATGTATCGTCAAGCGTATTGAGGTCAACACAGTCCTTGAATCCGCCGAAGCGGTAGTCATACTCAACATGAACGGCATACTGTCCCGCCGCGTCGATATCCATTTTAAACGGCTCGCCGTCATAATCGCGCTTACCCTCAACGTGGAAGCCCGTCATATCGTGGAGGAAGCGTCCGCTGCCCAGACGCACATAGCCCTTTGAATTAGGCAGGTCGTTGACATAGCAGTCGCAGTCAAGCTTGTATGTGCCTGCCTGAACCTCTTTCTTAACCTGCTCGCGCTCCCACTTATACCAGTCGGTCGGGAATTTGAACTCGGTTTCGCCATTCTGCGCCTCAAGCTCGCCGTAGATGTTCAGCTTCCACTTTTTTCCGCAATGCTCGCAGAAAACCGTATCATTCTCCGAATTCATCTTATATTCGGTCATACAGTGCGGACACTGATAAAGAACCTTGTGCAGTCCTTCGGCACGCTTCTTATAGGTAACCTTAACGCGGTTTTCGCTCTGCCAGCGAAAATCGTCATTATAAAGAAGCTTATGAATCTTTTCGTTGATTTCCTCAAGCGAAGCCGTCTTAAGCTCCTCGGGTCTGTATGCGCAGGTCATTGTACCCTTTATATGCTTTACCCAGCGCTTGTGATTGTTGCCCCAGAACGGGTCATAAAGGTGATGTCCCTGACACATGAAGGTGACAACGGGAACCTTTGAATACTTGCAAAGCTGAGCTATCGCATCGGGAATAACCTCAGTTTCGCCGCAGAGAGAGTAACGTGCCTCGGCATAGATACCGAAAATCATGCCCTCCTTGAGAACCTGACGGCAGTTTCTGAGAATGCTGATATCAGCCGTATATTTACGCTTCGGAATTGTTCCGAGCTTTCTCAGCTCACGTTCTCTTGCGATATAATCGTCAACAGCCGCAGGGAAAATACCGCGGTGAGGAGCGATTGCGGCGCTCATGATATAAAAATCAAAGAATGCATTGTGGTTGCATAATAAAATATAAGGCGGCTTGATGCCTTCCATATTAACCTTTTTTATGCTTCCGAGGTGAATCCATTTCTGAATATTTCCTATTGCCCAGATGAACGGACGCGCATAATTTTTCTGCTTGATATACGGTCTGTTCATATCGAACTTTTCGGTTTCAGGCGGTCCGCTGCGGACATGCTTTCCGAGATCGTCTTTCATTCGACATTCCCCTAACAAAATAATTGAATTATATTTTATCAAATACTGATGTTTTTTTCAATATATAAAATGTAAAAAATGACTGTAAAGTGTTGTAACATTAGTCAAAATTAAACAAATTCCAGGGATATTTGCCGTAATCCGGCGAAGATTGGTATTTTACCGTTTCCCTGCCGGAAATAAACTCCACGGACTCCGACCATAAAGCAACGGTGCAGCGGTTATCCCTGCTTCCGTATTTGCCGTCCCCGAGAAGAGGCAGACCGCGTGACGAAAACTGCACTCTTATCTGATGCGTTCTTCCTGTATGCAGAAGCACGCGCACAAGAGCCTTGCCGTCGTTTTCCGACAGAACGCTGTAATCAAGCGAAGCTTTTTTCACTCCCCTGCGCTCGCGCTTTACAACAAAAACCTTATTCTTTGACGAATCCCTGAACAGCAAATCGTCAAGCGTACCCGTTTTGTTTTCGGGAACGCCCGAAAGCACGGCAAGGTAAATTTTCTTAAAGCTTTTATCCGTTATCTGCTTTGACAGCTCAGCCGCAGATTTCTTTGTCTTTGCAAACACCATTGTTCCGCCGACGGCAGTATCAAGACGGTGAACGGGAAATATTTCGCTCCCCGTCTGAGCCTTTAAAAGCTTAACCATATCCTCCGCGCCGTCATTCTGGGACTGCACGCCGACAGGCTTCACGCATACAATATAATCCCTGTTCTCATAAAGAATTTCAATCATTTTTTATTTCCTTAAGCTTTTCTCCAAGCTCTTTCATCTTTACAACCTGCTTAAGATAACCCATAAGGTCAAGAGGACCCGCGCTCTTCTGAAGTTCCGGATTGATAACACCGAAAAGAGCCTTCATATCGGCAGCATCCTTAATCATGCTCTGCTCCTCTTCCTCGGTAAGGTTTCCGTTTTTCTTTACGGCAACGGAAAGACTCTTTTCGATTCTCTTAAGTTCTGATGTAATTTCGGAAAGCTTGTCGGCGGAAACAATTTCGCCGTTTTCGTTTCTTTTAATCATAATATTCTCCTTAGAACATGAAAAAGCACAGAGCCGAGTCTGTGCTTATCATCTGTCTGATACCGATTACTGAGCTGCCTTTTCTGTAGCTGCTTCCTTTTCCGCCTTCTGAATATATCTGAGGTTGATATAATTCAGGTCGCCGTTCATAAGCTTATCAACAGCCTTATCAAGACCTGCCTTGCTGTAAATAACATATGTTACTTCTTCGCCTTTATCATCGAAGTAGGTGTATGTCTCATAAGCGCCCTTAAGATACTGGGGAAGCTTTTCGCGGATTGTCTTGAGAGCATCCTCGCTGATGCCGATATAAGCAGCAGCCTTGTCCTCTGTGAAATAGGATGTGCCGGGGTCAGCTGTTACTATTGCGGAATTTCCGGAAGCGCTGCCTGTGTCAGCCTTTTTGCCGTTGCTTGCCGCATATGTGATGCAGAGAGCCGCTGTGCATACAACAGCAACTGCGCTCTTGATTATTGTTTTGGTCATTGATGTATCGCTCATAATAAAAATCTCCTTTTGTTTGATTAACAGGAATATAATACCACAACATTTTGTATATTTCAATCAATTTTTAAAATTCGTTAAAAAAATTATTCCCATTCCTTCCAGACCTCGGGCTTGTAGCCGACAGTCGCTTTTTTCCCGTTGCGGACAACCGGTGTTTTAAAAAGCGTTCCGTTTTCAAGCAGCTTTTCCTCTACCGCTTCCCTGCTCGCAAGATATTTTATAAAGCACTCCTCATAAGCCTTTGACTTTTCGTCAATAAGCTCGTCAAGTCCGCCGACAGCGGCTTTTACATTGCGAAGCTCGCCCTCGCTCATGCTGAATTTCGCAAGGTCGATATACTGATATTTTATTCTTCTTTCCTTGAAATAGCGCTCTGCTTTTTTCGTATCGAAGCATTTCGGCTTGCCGTAAATCTGTATATTCATAAAATCGCCTCATCTTTTTGAAAAAGTCTGTTGATAATTATACTTTAAAATGATAAAATTGTAAAGTAATCAGTTGATTAAATCATGCTCGCAAAGGGTGATATTTTGAAAATTGACTGTCCGTCTTATGTAAATACCGCAATTGAGCTGCTTAATGAAAGCGGCTTTAAAGCATTTGCGGTCGGCGGCTGTGTACGGGATATCATCATGGGCAGAGAACCGAACGACTGGGATATGACAACCTCTGCCCTGCCGGAGGAAACCATGGAGGTTTTCAGAGATTTCCGCACAGTTCCGACGGGACTGAAGCACGGAACGGTCACGGTGCTTATCGACAATTGCCCGCTTGAAATTACAACAATGCGTATCGACGGCGAATACAGCGACAGCCGCCGTCCCGACAGCGTGCTTTTTACCGATGAGATTACCATGGATTTAAGCCGCAGGGATTTTACGGTAAACGCAATGGCATACAATCACACCGACGGTCTTGTTGACCCGTTCGGCGGGAGAGACGATATCGAAAAGAAGGTCATCCGCTGCGTCGGCGACCCTGACAGACGCTTCGGCGAGGATGCGCTGAGAATTATCCGCGCGCTGAGATTTGCCTCCGTTCTCGGATTTGATATTGACGGCAAAACAGCGGAAAGCATTATGAAAAATCATATGCAGATGCAGAATATTGCATCAGAGCGCATACGCGTTGAGCTTGTAAAGCTTCTTTCGGGAAAAAATGTTGAAAAGATACTGACGGAATACAGGGAGGTTATTTTCGGAATTATTCCCGAGCTGAAAACCTGCGACGGATTCCCTCAGAAAACACCGTATCATATATATAATGTATGGGAACACACGGTAAAGGTTGTCGGCGCCGTTAAAAACGAACCGGTTTTCCGCGTTGCCGCTCTGCTTCACGATATTGCGAAGCCCGAATGTCTTAAATATGACGCCGGCGGCATTGCGCATTTCAGGGGGCATGACGCAAAAGGCGCAGAAACAGCAAAGGAAATCATGCAGAGACTGCATTTTTCCAATGCCGAAATTAATTCGGTATACAATATAATATTGCTCCACGACAAGCGGCCTGACGGAATAAAAAGCCACCTTGCCCGTTTGTGTTCGGAGCATTCCGCGGAAGCCGTAAAGGATGCACTTGAGCTGCTTATCGCCGACGCGGCAGGCAAACAGCCCGATTATTATGCCGTCGAATACGCAAGATATGCAGCGGCAAAAAAACAGCTTGAAGAAATTACGGCGGACGGAATTCCGCTGAAAACTCAGAATCTTGATATAAACGGAAACGATTTACAGGCAATCGGATTCAGAGGCAGGGAAATCCGCGAGGCGCTTGAACAGCTTCTTGCCGATGTTATTGACGGATTTGCCGAGAATAAAAAAGAAGACCTGACAGAAAGAGCAAAATATTTTAAAAAAGATTGAAAAAGGTATTGACATTCTACCTTCTGTTTGATATAATTCTTTTCGTTCCGTGAGGGACAAAACCGAATAAGCGAGAGTGGCGGAATCGGCAGACGCGCACGTTTGAGGGGCGTGTGTAGCAGTACGTACGGGTTCAAGTCCCGTCTCTCGCACCAAATCAGGATTGTAATTTTTACAAAGATTGCAATCCTGTTTTTTTTACCTGAAACGTAATACAAATTGGAAGTTGTTGTGGTGAATATGAAAACACTTTATTTAATCGGCGGGACAATGGGAGTAGGTAAAACTACGGTAAGCCAACAGTTAAAGAAGAATTTGACAAACAGTGTTTTTCTTGACGGTGATTGGTGTTGGGATGCTGAACCATTTCAAGTAACAGAAGAAACGAAAGCAATGGTCCTTCGCAATATCTGCTTTTTGCTGAATAGCTTTCTTCATTGTACCGCTTATGAAAATGTCATTTTTTCTTGGGTTATGCATGAGCAATCCATTATTGACGCAATAATCAATAGGCTTGACACAGAAAATTGTAGAGTCGTCAAAATATCTTTAATTTCCGATGAAATCAATCTACGGAACAGATTGTCATCCGATGTTGCAAAAGGAGTCAGAACTGCGGATGTGATTGACAGAAGCATTGCGAGGATTGGAATGTACCGAGCACTCGATACTGTAAAGGTGGATACGAGCAATAAAACTATTCGTGAAATTGCAAATGCGATTCTTGCGCTTTGACATCGTTAAAACTCAGTTTGTCAAGTAAAAAATAAGGCGTTCCTGTTCCTTCTTTGCGTTACGAATTTAACGATTATACTCGTTTTGTCGATATTGCAATCTTTAGCC
>JAZUDP010000119.1:0-19536 GCA_045639705.1 Acutalibacteraceae bacterium | reverse complement strand
GAATCAAGCGCAGCCTTTACATCGCCGAGTGCGCCGCATTTTTCAGCGGAGCTTCTGCCCGTAACGATAATGCATTTTCTGCCGAGCTTTCCGAACTCGGCGGCATTGTTTTTTACACAGTCTTTTCCTGTTATGACCTTAGTGCCTACATAAAAATTCATGTCCATATTCTTCACCTCGCGGATAATATGTTTATATTTTAAACTAAAACGCGGCAAAACGCAACTGAATATTGAATTTCACTGCCCGATGTGGTAAAATTTCCGTAATATCTTTAAGGAGTGTTTTATTATGATTAAAAAACCCGAAGAATATAAGATTGATTTAAGAGAACAGATGCGCGGAGGAAACGGAACTGTTAAAATCGAAAACTTTGTTTCTGCTGCAGAGCTTAATGATAAGGGCAGACTTTTCGGAAAAATTGTTCTTGAACCCGGCTGTTCAATCGGTTATCACGTTCACGAAAAGGACGCGGAGCTTTTCTATATACTCAAGGGTACCGCACAGTATACCGACGGCGATAAGGTTGTAACCGTAACCGCAGGCGATACTACAGTCTGCCCCACGGGAACAGGTCACGGCATTGCCAATGAAGGCGACGAAACCGTCGAGCTTGTTGCGCTTATAGTTTATGAATAAGAAATACACCACTCTGCTTTTCGACCTTGACGATACTCTTCTTGATTTCGGAAAAGCGGAAGACAATGCCGTAACAAAAATATTCGAATGCTACGGTATTCCGCTGACAGACGGAAACAAGCGGCGTTATGTTGAATACAACAAATCGCTGTGGAAAGCGCTTGAGAGGGAGGAAATAACCCGGGAACAGCTTTTTGCCGTCAGATTCAGCGAGTTTTTCAGAATGATGGGTGTCGAAGCCGATGGCGTGAAAGCGAACTCCGAGTTTATATCCTATATTGCCGACGGCAGCTTCCTTATTGACGGCGCGCTTGAAACCTGCCGCAGCCTGCATGAAAAATATAAGATGTATATTATTACAAACGGTTCGAAAAAGGCGCAGCGCGGCAGACTGAAAAATTCTCCGCTGACAGAATGCTTTGACGGAATATTCATTTCCGAGGAGATAGGCTCCGTCAAGCCGAAAAAGGAATTTTTCGATTATGTTTTCGCTCATATTGAGGAGAAGGATAAATCAAAGGTGCTTGTCATAGGCGATTCCCTCACATCCGATATCAAGGGCGCGGCGGATTACGGCATCGATTCCTGCCACATAAGCTCCGACCCCTGCGCGGACAGTCCTGCGACATTCCGTATCGGAAAAATAACCGGGCTTGCGGAAATAATCTTATAAAAGTGAAAATAACCAATAAACATTTTATATCTTATACGATTTTGTATATTGATTTGCAGTTTACTTTCTGCTATAATATCCTGTGAATAAAAACCTTAGGAGGTTAATGAAAATGAAAATCACAAAGAAAATTCTTGCGGTTATTCTTTGCATTGTAATGACATTCTCTGTCTGCACAGCTGCCTTCAGCTCATATGCAAAGGATACAAAAGAAGCGACGCCTATTGTCTTCATACCCGGTATCGGTCAGTCACAGACCTATAAGTATGACGATGAGGGCAACGTTATCGCCGACTGGAATCTTTTCCACATCACCTTTGATGTCAAAACAATGACCTTCGGTCAGTGGTTCAACCTTGTTCTTCTTGTAACAGAGCTTGTTGCCACAATTGCGCTTCAGAGAGATGTTGTTACAAGAGCGCCGCTGGACAGCCTCTTCACAGTTCTTATGGCTGACCATATGGTTGACGAAAACGGCAATTTCATCAACAATGTTGAATGCCCCAACTATCCCTGCTCAATCAAGGATTATGACGAAGAGGCAAGACGCATCTTTGACAGCCGTATTCCCTGCCAGGTTATTATCGATGAAATAGGCGAAGAAAACGTATACTGCTTCAACTATTCCGTATTCTCAAACGTTGACAAGAACGCAAAGGACCTCAACGATTATATCGAAAAAATCGTTCTTCCTCAGACAGGCGCAGAGAAGGTTATCCTTGTTCCCATGAGCATGGGTGCTTCACTTGTTAATGACTATCTCAACCTCTATCCCGATGCAGGCAGAGTTGAGAAGGTTATCAGCATCGTAGGCGCATGGCAGGGCAGCGATGTTTTCGGCGATCTCCTTCTTGCCGATTTTGACGAAAACGCTCCCGACCTCTGCTACACAGACGCAATCAACAATATCGGTCTTTTCGGCGAGGATGAGGATTATATCGGATACCTTATTAACATCGCTGTAAGAATCCTTCCCAAGCAGGAGGTTGACTATCTTCTTTACGATATTCTCGACAGCCTTCTTGAAACAATCATCATCAAGAACACAGCTTTCATGGCTCTCTGTCCTCCCGACAGATATCAGCAGGCAGCTGACAAGTTCTACAACACACCCGAAACAGCAGACCTTAAGGCACAGACTGCAAGATACGCAGAGGCTCAGAGAAACCTTGAGTCAAGACTGAAGTATCAGGAAGAGAAGTACGGTACAGAATTCTATTTCATCAGCGGCTACAACATGCAGTTCGGTGACGGCGAATTCGGCTTCTTCAAGTTCTTTGAGACATACGATACAACAAATTCCGACGAGGTTATCCAGATTTCCTCAACAGCTCCCGGCACATCATATGTTCCCGCAGGCACAAAGTTTGACGACGCCTACCTTGCAGACCCCTCACATAACTGCTCACCCGACGGCTCAATCGACGCTTCAACCTGCTACTATGAGAAGACATCATGGTACTTCGAGGGTCAGATGCATGAGCTGAACAATAACAATACAGCTCTCAGCCTTGCCTTCAATATCGCTCTCAACAATATCAAGACTGTTGATGACTGCAAGGATACATATCCTCAGTTCAATCAGGCAAGAGATATCAAGAAGCTCACAAGAGATTATCTTCCCGATGCAAAGTCAATCGATACCTCAGCTCTTGAGGCAGCTGACGCCGCAAAGCTTGAAAAGGCTATCGCAGACGCAGAGGCAATGGTTGCATGTACAGTCAACAACGAGAAGAAGGACGAGGAAATCACACAGAACCTTGTTTCGGTTCTTAAGGAACTCAACGCCAAGTACGGTCTCTTCGAGAATCAGTATCTTCCCGACAGCGAGCCTTCAATCGCAATGGGAATCCTTTCAGGCATTCTTAATGCTGTTGATAAGGTTCTCCTTAAGATTTTCGGCAGAGGCGGATACGTTGAAATCCTTGACAGACTTCCCGAGCTTTTTGAAGCAGCTTCAGGTCTTGTTGCAAAAATCGGCTGAATATAAGCAAAATATAACGGCGCTTTCCGAAAGGAGAGTGCCGTTTTTCTGTGTATTCAGATTATATCAGCTATATCAGCCGTAAATGAATTCCTGCAATGCGCTTATGTTTTTCTCAAAATCAACCTTAAGCACTGCCTGACCGTCAATTCTTTTATCACTGTATGCGCCGTCAAGAGGAATCTGAAGCTGACCGCTTCCGTATGTGATATATTCAAGTGCGCTGAAAGCTCTGACTGTCAGCTCCAGGGCGGAAATATCTGTGGTGATATAAGGCAGAACATCTGACGCGGCTGAAACGGAGCTGATGATTCCCTGCTCCTGAACCTGCCTGATGATTGCCGTCAGAACCTTGCGCTGACGCTGTGTGCGCATGAAATCGGAATCAAGCTTTCTTATTCTTACATAAATCAGAGCGTAGTCACCGTCAAGATGGTTTATTCCGGAACTGACTCTGGCGTGTGTGGTGCGGTTTATGAATGAAGCCTCGTTTTCCGTAATATCAACATCAACTCCGCCGAGTCCGTCAATCAGAGACTTGAACATATCGAAATCGACAAGGATATAATTATCAATTCTTATCTTGAAGCTGTTTTCTATTGTTTTCATCATAAGGTCGGCGCCGCCGTACGCAAAGGCTGCATTCAGCTTTGCGTTTCCGTAGCCGGGTATTTCAACCCACATGTCACGGAGAAACGATGTCATTTTCAGCTGCTTATGCTTTCTGTCTATTGACATAAGAAGCATTGTATCAGAGCGTGAAGCGCCGTTGCTTTCCTTGTCTGTGCCTACAAGCAGAACATTATATATTTCGTCATCGTACATCACATCCGCGGCTGTAAATATTCTCTGCGATTTGACATAGTTCGTTTTGCTGCACAGTGTAAACGCATAACCGAAAACAATTCCGCAAAGCAGCGACGCAATCAGCAGAATGCTGAGAATAAATCTGCCGAACCCGTGCTTTCTTTTACGCTTCTGAGGCTCGGGTGACAGATAAACGCGTTCGGGACTGTCATTCTGAATATAACCGTTTAAGCTCTGATTTCCCGGATAATATCCGTTCTGCTGATTCTGCCTGACGGGATTGAACGGCTCGTTCGGCTGAATATTCCTGTTTCTCTGAACAGGCTGACCGTATCCGTAAACGCTGTCATGTCCCGACTGACCGTTCATCAGATACGGATCGCTGTCAATGGGATTGATGCGCCTTACGGGAATGTTCGCGTGCTGCCGGTTTTCCGTACTGCCTGTGCTTCTCCGGACATTTATTTCCTGTCTGCTTCCGGTTTCATTCTGATGCTGCCTTTCGGTAGCGGAACGGGAGGTCTTATCACTGTAATATTTTGACTTTCTTCTTGAAGTGCTGCCGTCGTCTCTCATTTCATAGCCTCTTTTCTGCCACATTTTACTATATCGGTAAAATTAAATCAACGGAAAACAAAAAATTTTCAGAAAAAATTGACATATCGTTAATTTTACATTAAAATATTATGTAGCTTCCGATTGAATCGGCAGTTACCGTGCGGCAGACTGGGCAGTTGCATACGATGGGACTTATCACCCCGCAGTATGAGGAAAGTCCGAGCCCCACAGAGCAGAATAACGGCTAACGGCCGCCGAGGGTAACCTTAGGGAAAGTGCAACAGAGATATACCGCTGCATTATATGCAGTAAGGGTGGAAAGGCGAGGTAAGAGCTCACCGGTTGACAGGAAACTGTGTTAAAAAACCATGTAAACCCTATTCGGGGCAACACCGACAGGAGCAGGGCTTGCTCGGCTGAATCCGACAGGTGGCTTGAGCTGAGGGGCAACTCTCAGCCTGGATAGATAATTGCCTTAAATGACAGAACTCGGCTTACAGGTCTGCCCGCACATTTTTTTCCTCACTGAATACAATGTCAGTGAGGTGATTTTTATGATAGAGGCTGTCTGGTACGGTCTTATTGCCGCATCTGCATTTATCGGCTTTGTTTCTTTTATCTGTTTTTCAGTTCTTAATCTCCATAAGCCGGAAAACAGCAGATACATAATTATTATATCCGAGAATTCAACATGCCGTGAGGCGGAGCATCTGCTTTGCGGCGCATACCTCAGAAGGTTGATTTTCGGGAATCTGATATTTGATGAAATGACGGTTGAATATTGCGGAGCTGATGAAAATGTGCGCGATACGGTTAACCGTCTTTCGTCTGAATACGGACTTGAAACAGTTTCGGGAAAGGAAAAAGATGGAAGCAGGGCTCACTGAAATTTTCGGGCAGGTCGAGGATGTTATCTTCCGTAAGGAAGAAAGCGGGTTTACTGTTCTTGAGCTGTCAACAGAGGATGAATATATTACCGTTGTCGGCGTTCTTCCCGAGGTGAACGCCGGCGAGGAACTCAGGCTGAGGGGAACATGGGTAACACACCAGACCTTCGGCCGGCAGTTCCGTGCCGAGCTTTGCGAAAGAAGCATGCCGTCAACCTCTGCCGAATTATATAAATATCTTGCTTCGGGCGCCGTCACGGGAATCGGAGCGAAAACAGCGCAGAAGATTATTGAGCGCTTCGGCGAGGACACCTTTGATATACTTGAAAACCATCCCGAAAAGCTTGCGGTTATCAAGGGCATTTCTCTTGCCCGCGCCGAAAAAATGTGCCGCTCCTTCAACGAGCAGTTTGCCGTAAGGCAGATTATGATTTCGCTTGAGCGCTACGGCATGACGCCGACGGAGTGCCTTAAGGCATACCGTGCCTTCGGAGCTGCGGCAGCCGATATGATAAAGGGAAACCCATACCTTCTCTGTACCGAGCTTGTCGGTCTGAGCTTTGACAGGGCGGAGGCGATTGCCGCGACTCTTGACGAAAAGCCGTCGGAAGGCTTTCGCATACAGGCAGGCATCATTCATGTCGTGAAGCACAATCTGAACAACGGACATACCTGCCTGCCCAGATATAAAATGATTGCGCCGTGCGCGGCATTGCTCGGAGCGCAGAACGACGAAATCGAGATAATTATGGATGAGCTTATCGAAGATAAAAAGCTTATCAGTGTAAATATTGACGAAACGGAATTTCTTATGCTGCCGCATATATACATGGCTGAGGCCTCGGCGGCGGACAGACTGAGAATAATGATGAGATTTCCTCCCGCGGGCAAGCCTACGCTTATGCAGGACATCGAAAATGTCGAGCGTGAGGAATGTATTATATACGATGAGAATCAGCGCAGAGCGATTGTTACCGCTGTGGAGAAGGGTATGCTTATTTTAACAGGCGGACCCGGCACAGGCAAAACCACTACTCTGAACGGCATAATAAAGCTGTTTGAGAAGGACGGACTTAACGTGGCGCTTGCCGCGCCTACGGGACGCGCCGCAAAGCGAATGAGCGAAATCACAGGCAGAGAAGCAAAAACAATTCACCGTCTGCTTGAGGTCGAATGGGATAAGAACGACAACCCCTGCTTTGCGCATAATCTGAAAAATCCGATAAAAGCCGACGCTGTTGTTGTGGACGAGCTGTCAATGGTTGATGTTGTGCTGTTCGCAAGCCTGCTTGACGCGCTGCCGCTGGGCTGCCGTCTGATTATGGTCGGTGACTCCGACCAGCTTCCCGCAGTGGGAGCGGGCAATGTGCTGCATGACCTTATTGATTCGGGAAAGCTTCCCGTTATCGAGCTGAACAAAGTATTCCGTCAGGCTATGAAGAGCCGCATTGTCACCAACGCACATGACATTGTCCGCGGAAAAATGCCCGACCTCAGCTCAAGGGACAATGATTTCTTCTTTATGGAGAGGACGAACAATTATAATGTTGTAAAGACGGTTGTTGAGCTTTGCTCAAAGCGGCTTCCGACGGCATATAATTACTCTCCGCTTACCGATATACAGGTACTCTGCCCCTCGCGAAAGGGCGAAACGGGTTCTGTAAGCCTTAATAAAGCTCTGCAGTCAGTGCTTAATCCGCAGTCTGACGGCAAAAAAGAGCTTGCCTCGGGAGGAAGAGTGTTCCGCGAGGGCGACAAGGTAATGCAGATAAAGAACAACTACGATATTATCTGGACTAAAAATGATGACGAGGGTACGGGCGTTTTTAACGGAGATATCGGTATAATCGAAAAGATTGACCGTATTTCCTCAACTCTTACAATTGCGTTTGACGACGATAAAAAAGCCGTTTACACATTTGACGGCATCCCGGAGCTTGAACACGCCTACGCCATGACGGTACACAAGAGTCAGGGCAACGAGTTCAACGCAGTGGTTATGCCCGTGTTTTCCGTTGTGCCGAATCTCTGCTACCGCAACCTGCTTTATACTGCGGTCACCCGTGCCAAAAAGCTTATGATACTTGTCGGTACGCAGGATGTTGTGCAGGCGATGACTGAAAACGACAGCCGCATGAAGCGTTATTCAGCACTTAAGCACTTTATGACAACTGAGGAAAAAGACGATGAAGATGAAGAAAACAGCTTCTGAAATTATTGAATATATTTCCGCTGCATTCTTCCCGAACAGGTGTCTTTTCTGCGACAGACTCATGCCTCCCTCCGGGAGCGTGTGCGATGACTGCCGTGAGAATCTTCCGTGGATAAAGGGCGAAATCTGCCGTGAATGCGGAGCGTCGGAAAATGACTGCACCTGCGGAAAGCACCGCGGAAATTTCTATGACGGTACAGCTTCGACATTCTATTACGCGGACAATGTGCGCGAATGTCTGCACCGCTTCAAATTCAATTCCGAAAAGCACAGCGACAGAGGAATTGCGGAGCTTATGGCAGATACCTTCCGTGAAAGGTACGCCGATATCGCCTTTGATTATGTCGCATACGTTCCGATGGATAAAAAGAGGGAAAAACAGCGGGGCTTTAATCAGAGCCGTCTGCTCGCACAGCGTCTTTCCGAAATACTGAATATTCCCTTCGGGGACAGGCTTATTATAAAGCTCTATCCTACCGATGTTCAGCACGAATGCACCGAAATTGAGCGAAAGGGAAATCTCCTCGGCGCATTTGATATAAATAAAAGCTTTGATATCCCGGGAAAGACGGTTCTGCTGATTGACGATATCAAAACATCAGGCTCAACGCTCAACGAATGCGGAAAAATGTTGTATCTGCGCGGAGCCGAACGCGTTTTTTGCTTGACTGCGGCGACAGTTAATAGTAAAATAAACAGGTAATATTCAGATAAATGATAACCGGTGAGCCGGATAAAAAGGGAGGGTAACCGATGCTTGGAACAAAAATAGGTATAGACCTCGGAACATCAACGGTTCTTGCGCTTGTGGATGACAGAGGAGTCAAGGTTACCGAGCCTTCGGTAATAGCCTATGATACATTTAACGACAAGGTAAAGGCAATCGGCAGAGACGCGTATAAAATGCTCGGCCGTTCGCCGGATTCCCTCACTGTTGTCCGTCCAATCAGGGGCGGAGCAATTCAGGATTACAACGCTGTTCAGCAGATGCTCAACTACTATGTACAGAAGCTCTGCGGAAACAGAATATTAAAGCCGAATGTTATTATCTGTGTTCCCTCAAATGTTACGGAGCTTGACAAAAAAGCTGTTCTTGACCTTGTTGCCGATGCGGGAGCGGCAAGAGCGTGCGTTATTGAGGAACCGCTCGCGGCGGCTCTCGGCGCGGGTGTCGGCTCGGCGGAGCATAAGGGTACGATGGTTGTCGATATCGGCGGAGGAACCACGGATATCGCTGTTATAACAAGAGGCTGCGTCGCGGCCTCCGATTCAATCAGCGTTGCAGGCGATACCTTTGACGAGGCAATCTGCCGCTTTGCACGCCGTGAAAGAGATGTCATCATCGGAACGGTTACCGCAGAAAAGGTTAAAAGACAGATTGGCGCGGCAAAATTTCTTGATGCCGAGCTTGCCGTCAGAGCTGTGGGCAAGGATTATTTTTCAAAGCTTCCGCGAAGCATAGAGATTACCTCGACCGATGTTTTCCTCTGCATCAGGGAGCATCTTGAAAAGATAGTTGAAAGCATAAAGAATCTTATGCGTACTCTTCCTCCAGAGCTTGTTTCCGATGTTTCTCAGAACGGAATCGTTCTGACGGGCGGAAGCGCACTGCTCAGAGGTATTGACGATTACATCGAGGAAAGAACGGGAATACGCACCGAAACTGCCGATAATCCCGTTCAGTGTGTTGTCAGAGGAATCGGCGTTATGCTTGACGATATGAAGCTTCTGACAGAAAACGGTTATGTTTTCAAGTCCATTATGGACGCGGATAAATATGAGGAGTAATATTATGTTTATTGAAAGAATCAACCTTACCGATGACCCCGAAATTACGCTGACAGCCTACATCTGCGAGCCTTCTCTCGAGATGAAAAACATGGATGTCAGACCCGCGATGCTCGTTCTTCCCGGCGGAGCATACCGCTTCTGTTCCGACCGTGAGGCTGAGCCTGTTGCTATGGAATATATCGCCAAGGGCTACAATGCCTTTGTACTCAGATATTCTCTTAATGAAAAATCACTTTTCCCGAGACCTCTTGACGATGCTGTGACCGCGCTTAAGCTTATCAGAGCCAATGCCGGAAAATGGCACATCGACCCCGAAAAGGTTGCCGTAATCGGTTTCTCGGCAGGCGGACATCTTGCCGCCGCACTGTCCGCAATGGGTGAGGAAAAGCCGAACGCCTGCGTTCTCGGCTATCCGTGCATTCTCGGATACATGGGCAAGCTGCTACCCCATCCCATACCGTCGCTCGACGAAAAAATTACGCCGGAAACGCCGCCGACATTTATTTTTGCCGCGTCAGACGATAGTCTTGTACCGCTTGATAACTCACTGAAATATGCATTAGAGCTTGAAAAGAACAAGGTTCCCTATGAGCTTCACATTTTCAGCAGAGGCGGTCACGGATTTTCGACGAGTACAAAGGTTGTAATTTCCGACCCGGAGAACGAACAGAAAATCAAGGCTTCCACATATTGGGTGCAGAGAAGTATTGACTGGCTCGACGAAATATTCTATAATAAATAAGTTGTAAACTTTCTTGACGAATCAGAAAAATTACGGTATAATATTTTTACATTTGATGCGTAATGTCATGATTTAAGATTTCTCTCAAACGGAGATGATTGTTGAATGAATCCTAAGGTTTCGGTAGTAATCCCCACGCATAAAAGAGAACTGAAATATCTGAAGCGCTCTGTTGAATCGGTTTTCAGCCAGACCTTTACTGACTGGGAGCTTGTTATCGTCGACGATAACAGTGAGCTTCCCGAATACAGAAAAATGGTTGAGGATTATGTCGGAAAGCTCAATTCGGATAAGGTTCATCTTTTTGAAAATGAGCGGAACCTCGGCGGTTCACTCACAAGAAACAGGGGAATTGACGAGTCAGGAGGCGAGTACATTTCCTTCCTTGACGATGACGACGCGTATCTTCCCGAACGTATTGAGGAAATGCTTCAGTTCATGATTGATGAGGACTGCGACATGGCGTTCACAAATCTTGTCATGCACAACAACAATGACAAGGTCGTGGATGTCCGCGACCATTCGGGACTTGATAATTTCGACAACGACTACCTTTTCCGCTACCACCTTACAAAGAATATTTCGGCAAACTCCTCGTTTATGTTCAGAACCGAAGCAATCCGCAGAATCGGAGGCTTCAAGGATGTAAAAATGGGCCAGGATTTCTACCTCATGGTCAGAACCATCACCGGAGGACTCAAAGTAAGGTTCCTCAACAGCAATTCCGTTATTATATACAAGCACATGGACGGTGGAATTTCTCAGGGCAGAAACAAGATTATCGGCGAAAACAGCCTTTATGAGTTCAAAAAGCAGTATTTTGACAGGCTCACCAAAAGCGAAATCAGATTTGTTAAATTCAGACACTATGCGGTCATGGTTGTTGCCTATCTCAGAAACAGAAACATTTTCGGCGCTGCGGGAATGGGCTTCATGGCGTTTATTTCCTCGCCCGGTGATTTCTTCCGTGAGGTTTTCGGCTTCTTCGGCAGAATTCTCAGCCGTCAGAGCGATGAAAACAAAGCGGAGACAAAATCTGTAAAATCCGCTGAAACAATTACAAAATAAAAGTGAATAACGAAACCTCCCTCTGGTAAAAATTTTACAGTAGGGAGGTTTTTTAATGCAGTTTAACAAGGTGGTAATCTGCGGCGTTGATACGTCGAAGCTGACTGTTCTCAGGGAAGATAAAAAGAGCGAGCTTTTAAAGAAAGCGCACCGCGGTGATGCTGCCGCAAGAGAGGAGCTTATCAACGGCAACCTTAAGCTTGTACTCAGCGTGATTCAGCGGTTTACGAACAGGGGAGAGCCGCTCGATGATTTGTTTCAGGTTGGCTGTATCGGTCTTATAAAAGCGATTGATAATTTCAATACGGAGCTTGATGTGCGTTTCTCCACATACGCTGTGCCGATGATAATCGGCGAGGTGCGGCGCTATCTTCGTGACAACAACAGTGTGCGCGTCAGCCGCTCAATGCGCGACACGGCATACCGTGCGATTCAGGTACGCGAGGATTTGTCCAACAGACTGAACCGCGAGCCGACGGTAGAGGAAATCGCAAAGGAACTCGGGATGAAAAAGGAGCAGGTGGTAATTGCTCTTGAGGCCATTGTTGAGCCTGTTTCGCTGTATGAGCCGGTGTATTCCGAGGGCGGCGAAGCGATTTATGTCATGGACCAGATAGGTGACAGAAACACCGCCGACAGCTGGATGGATGAAATCCTGCTTAAAGACGCCATTCAGAATCTTTCGGAGCGCGAAAAAAATATACTCAATCTCCGCTTTATGCTCGGCAAAACTCAGACGGAGGTCGCCGAGGAGGTCGGAATTTCGCAGGCGCAGGTCAGCCGACTCGAAAAAGGCGCACTCAGAAAAATCAAAAGCTGAAAACAGAACTGACTCAGAATGAAAGCTGCCGTTAAAACCGACGGCAGCTTTCATTTAACCTTGCAATTTGATTGTTATTAGTTTATAATTTAATTAAAAGTAAAAGAAAATAAAGGAGGATTCTGTATGAAAAAAAGTGTTAAAAAGTTTTTTGCATTACTGCTGACTGTGGTTGTGATACTGACAGCTGTGCCGATGAGCGGGCTTGACTTCGGCTTTGCGCTGAAAGCTTCTGCATTTGGCTCAAGCGGCTCATGCGGAAACGATATTACTTATACTTTTAACGGAGATACCGGTGTTCTGACAATCAGCGGTACAGGCGAAATGTGGAATGATGAGATTTTTTCCTGCGAACCCTCGATAAAAAGTGTCGTAATCGGTAACGGAGTTACAAGTATAGGCGATTTTGCATTTGCGGAATGTTCAAACCTGACAAGCGTAACAATAGCTGACAGTGTAACAAGCATAGGCATTTTGGCGTTTGTGAATTGCACAAGCTTAACAGATATAACAATGCCTGAAGGTTTAACGAGAATAAGTGATGAAATGTTCTGGGGCTGCTCAAGCCTGACGGATATAGTATTACCTGACGGTGTTACAAGTATAGACAATCGGGCATTCGGCGATTGCGACAACCTGTCAGGCATAGCGATACCCAAAAGCGTAACATACATAGGTGAAAGAATATTCGCTTCCTGTTATTCTCTGGATAATATTTTTTATTCCGGAACGGAAAACGATTGGAATGAAATTGATATCGATGATTACGAAAGAGATATTTTATCCGAACACTATATTCATTACAATGTTTCGGCCGATGAAATTCCGAATCACCTGAGAACGGAAATTATATGTGAAGCAACCTGTACGGATGAAGGAATTAAATCTGTATCCTGCGATTGCGGATATTCTTTTGAAGTTTATGTTCCGTCTCCGGGTCACCGAAAAGGAGAAATAATAGAGATTATTGAACCCGCATGCGGCAGTGTCGGATGCACTGTATACAGATGTTCTGCCTGCGGAGAAATATTTGAGGACGATTACAGGGGATCGTTGCCGCACAGCGAAGATGAAATTATTGAAGTGATTGACCCGACATGCACAGAAGAAGGATATACGGTTTATCATTGTAACCGCTGCGGCGAGGATTTTGGCGGCGATTTTATTGAGCCGACAGGACACAGCTTTGAAAATGATGTATGTCAGAACTGCGGATACGAGATTAAGAGTATTAATCCTGACGAAATACAGTCGGTTCAGATTGATAAAGGAGACGAAAAGCTGTTTAAATTTGTTCCCTCTGAAAGCGGAGAATACTATTATTATTCATTTGGCAGTTATGATACAATCGGTATTATTTATGATGAGTATATGAATGAAATCGGTTACGATGACGATAACGGAGCTTACAATAATTTTAATGTTTGCTGTTATCTTGAGGCCGGTAAGGCTTATTATCTTTCTGTGCATCCGTGGTATTATCTGAATCCGGATGATATTATCAGCATTGTAATATCAGAAAAAAATGCGGAGGAAATCCTCCCGAATCCGGGTTCGACCACTGTTGTCGATAATGACTATATGTATATTTACGGTATAAAGGCCGGACTGGATAACTGGACAATTGAGGATTATCTGTTTATTCCGGATTACAGCTGTGATTATTACAGTATGTCGTGCAAGGATTACATAGGAACAGGAACCAAGCTTTATATGGGCTGGTGTGACGGTTCAAAATGCGAATATACATTTATACTTTTCGGTGATGTTAACGGCGACGGCTGGTACGACGGCACGGATGCAATGATTGTTTCCTGTCTTGCAGACGGTCTGTTAACCGAAAGCGATGTATCGGAAGAGGAATATATTGCAGCCGACTGCAACCATGACGGTGTTATTGACAGGCTTGATGTTGATATTCTCGAGCAGGCCGGTGTATACCTTGCTCAGGTTGAGCAGACAGAGAGCGGGGAAGAACTGCTTGAAACATCGTCGGCTTATGCTGAATATCTTAGCCTCATCGACCAGACGGTTGAGGCGGATGAATCAGCAGAGGAAGCAGAAAAAGCTGTACAGATAGACCTGATGCAGATATTTATTGATTTTATCGGCACGCTGTTCAAGCTGTTTTGCAGACTTTTCACACTTTAATACTTAACGCAAACGTTATAATAACTGCAATCGGAGTGCTGTTTTTTCAGAATGAAGGTCAGAATAACACAGGCGATACGGTGTAAAATCTGAATACTGATTTCCGAAAAATAAAAATACTACTTGATTTTTTCTCATGAAAAACGTATAATAATATTCAAATTAATCGAAAGGGGAACAATTATGAATAATAAACTTAAAAGAATGCTTGCCGGATTTCTCGCGGCATGGATGCTTCTTACGGCTGTTCCTGCAGTAAAAGCTGATTTCAGCATAACCGCAAGCGCGGTTGAGGTTACCGAGGCGGAAGCCGGAAAGGTTCTTATTGCTGAAGCAGAGACTGCTGAGGAAGCTGAAGAAGCGGAAGAAGAAAAACCGGTTGTTCAGAACGGATTCTTAAAAACCATAATCAATTTCTTCAAGGATTTTGCTTCGGTTATCCGTGCGGCAATTGATTTTCTCAGAAAGTACGGACTGATTGAAGACAAAAAAGCCTAAGATAATTAGCGGAAGCTGACTGTTCAGCTTCCGCTTTTTTGTCTTAATTTTCTATGGCAAAACTTGACACTGTGTGATATAATGTCAGGAGATTAATTTATCGGGTAATACTTATGGATACAGTAAAGAATAAACTGAATACAGGAAGAGCCGAGCTTGCGCTTGCGGCGGTTTTATGGGGCCTTGCGGGTGTCTGCGTTAAATCGATTGAATGGAGTTCAATGTCGCTTATGGCGGCCCGAAGTATCATTTCGCTTGCTATGCTTCTGATTTACAAGCGCTCTTTGAAGGTGAATTTTACAAGGACAAATCTTCTCGGCGCACTGCTGATGAGCGCGACAGGCATACTGTATGTTGAGGCAATAAAGCTGACAACGGCGGGAACGGCTATTGTTCTGCAGTACATAGCGCCGATACTTGTTTTCCTTTATTCAGTGGTATTTCAGCACAGGAAAGCAAAGCTTATCGAAATTCTGATTACTTTTGCCGTTTTCGGAGGCTGTGTGCTTTCGTTTGCGGATAATCTTGACCTGACAAAGGTCACGGGAAATCTTCTCGGACTTGCCTCCGGAGCGGCTTTTGCGGGTCAGATAATTATTATGAGCCGCAGTGACAGCGATTCCGACGACTGCCTTCTGATAAGCAACGGTATCAGCTTTCTTGTCTGTCTGCCGTTTCTGTTTTTTGACAGCCGCCTTGTATTTGATACAAAAAATATTGTCTGGATACTGATTCTCGGCATTTTTCAGTACGGCTTCGCCAATATATTTTTCAGCAGAGGCATAAAAAAGGTTGATAAAATCGAAGCGTCTCTGATACTGACGATAGAACCGATATTTAATCCGATTCCCGTTGCGCTTCTCGGTATAGAGAAAATGGGAGCGCTTGCGGTTGCAGGGTCTGTAATTGTAATTGTTTTCGTATCTCTTTACGGACTGCTTCCGGGCATTGAAGAACGGAGGAAAAGCAAATGACAGTTTTTTTAACCGAACATCTGCAGATTATTGCCCAGATTGTGGGCTTTTGCGCTATGGGTGTTGCGATAATCGCGTATCAGAACAATAAACATAAAAACATTCTGCTGCTTATGGTGCTTTGCTGTACTCTCTGGTGTGTGCATTTCGGACTTCTCGGACACTGGACGGCGGTTGCGATGAACGGTCTGAATGTTGTCAGAAATATTGTTTTCTGCTTCCGTGAAAAGAAAAAATGGGCGGGCAGCGCCGCTGTTCCGGCAGTATTTATTATTCTTTCGCTGATAATGACGGTTTTTACCTACGAGGATTTATGGAGCGTCGTTCCGTTTATTGCATCAATTTTCGCCGTAATCAGTACATGGCAGACGGATGCGAGAAAACTCAGATACCTTACAATTCCCATATGTGTTCTGTGGTTTTCATATAATTTCTCTCACGGCTCGTGGGCGGGCTCGCTGAACGAGTGCTTTGCCTTCACTTCGATTATTGTAGCTGTAATCCGTTACGATATTCTGAAAAAGGAAGAGAAAAAAGACTGAAAATATAATGATTCCGGAGATATAATTATGAAAAAAATACTTTCAAACCGCATATTGTGCCTTGTTATTATTTTTGCCCTTGTGTTCGGCGTATACGGAGCTTTTCTGCTGATTAACGGCAGCGAGCATACGGTTTACGCAAACTATTCCTCAGGCAATACCGTTGAAACCCCTCCCGTGCTTGTTTTCGGTGAAGACGGAAGCCGAACCGAAAGCGATATTATCGAATGCAAGTCCGTTACGGTGCGCAGGGGATATGCAAAAGCCGTATATAAAGCCGTCGGCAAAGGAACCGAAACGGTCAGATTCGAGGTGCTGAGCGTAAACAGCGCAGGGGAGACCTCGCTTAAAAGCGTTTCCGAGAATGTAAAGGTCGGCGCATTAAACATAATATCGCTTAATATTTATCAGTATATTTATATTGCCATGGCGGTGCTGTCGCTTCTGATTTTCGCGCTTTATCTTTACTGGTTTATCCGAACCGTCAGAGAATGCCGCTATTCCTACGATGCCGTTTTCTTCCTTTCGGTTATGCTTGTTTTCGGACTGATGATGCTGCTGTGGGGAAGCGCTTCGGTATATTCGTTCATGCATTATCATACAGCGTCGTCGGATATCCTTATTACCGTTAATCAGAATTTTATAACATTCCTTACATTGGGTACGCTTCCGCTGACGGCGATTTTTGCCGTATGTGTATCGGCAAGCAATGTTCAGCTTATGCGTAAGGAGGGCTTCAGACCCACCAATGCGCTCGGCATTGCCGTAAGTATTGCAATGGCTGTCGGCATAGTCGCCGTATTCCTGCTGTATTATTTCAGCAGAGAAAAGAAATCAACCGTACTTTCGGTTATGTATTCAGTATCGGCGAGCCTTTATGTTTTCTTTGTTGTTATTCTTGTCAGCGCAATAGCCTACGGAATTTATGCTTCAAAGCACACGCCGTCATACGATAAGGATTATATAATTATCCTCGGCTGTAAAATCAAGAAAGACGGTACGCTCTATCCTCTTGTACGGGGAAGAGCAGATAAGGCGATTGAATTCTATAAGGCTCAGCTTGAAAAAACGGGAAAGGCTGCCTGCTTTGTTCCGTCGGGCGGCAAGGGAAACGACGAGGTAATGCCCGAGGGCGAAGCTATAAAGCGGTATCTTATTGAGCAGGGGGTTCCCGAAGACAGAATTATTGCAGAAACGCAGTCGGCAACAACCCGTGAAAATATGAAGTTTTCAAAGTCAATTATTGACGGCTTAAAGGAAAATGCGGAAATAATGTTTTCGACAACAAGCTATCACGTTTTCCGCAGCGGTGCCATAGCGCACAGTGCGGGTATAAATGTTGAGGGCATCGGCGCGAAAACAAAATGGTATTTCTGGCCCAACGCATTCCTAAGAGAAATTGCGGGAATATTCACAACTCAGCCGAAACGTCAGATAATAATAACCGCGCTGATTGTTCTTTCAGCAGGTATCGGCAGTTTTATTTATTCACTTATATAAAAAATGTGAGCTGAAGTCGCCCTTCAGCTCACTCTTTTTTCTTATCTTATACTGTGGGAAGTCCTGCAAGTCCCTGTGCGATTTCATCGTCTGTGGGAATGTAGTCGGTCATAAGTCCGTCGTTAAACTTCTGATATGCGTACATGTCAAAGTAACCTGTACCTGTAAGACCGAAGAGAATTGTCTTTTCCTCGCCTGTCTCCTTGCACTTGAGAGCTTCGTCAATAGCAACCTTGATTGCGTGGCTGCTTTCGGGAGCGGGGAGTATGCCCTCAACTCTTGCAAACTGCTGTGCGGCTGCGAAAACGCTTGTCTGCTCAACGCTTGTCGCTTCCATCAATCCGTCAGCGCGGAGCTGGCTGAGAATCGGATTCATGCCGTGATAGCGGAGTCCGCCTGCGTGGCTTGCAGAGGGGATAAAGTTGCTGCCGAGTGTATACATCTTAGCGAGCGGACAAATCATGCCGGTATCGCAGTAGTCATACGCATATGTGCCGCGTGTAAGGCTGGGACAGCTTGCAGGCTCAACGGCGATAAATCTGTAATCTGCCTCGCCGCGGAGCTTTTCGCCCATGAACGGGGAGATAAGACCGCCGAGATTGGAGCCGCCGCCTGCGCAGCCGATGATGATATCGGGCTTGATGTTGTACTTATCCATGGCGATTTTTGCTTCCATGCCGATAACCGACTGATGAAGCAGAACATGGTTGAGCGTGCTGCCGAGAACATAGCGGTAGCCGTCGGTTTTCTTTGCAACCTCAACAGCTTCACTGATAGCACAGCCGAGGCTGCCGGATGTGCCGGGATGCTTTTCAAGAATCTTTCTGCCGATTTCCGTATCCATGCTCGGACTCGGTGTAACATTTGCGCCGTAGGTGCGCATAACCTCGCGGCGGAAGGGCTTCTGCTCATAGGAGCATTTAACCATGTAAACGTGACATTCAAGGTCAAGATATGCACATGCCATTGAGAGCGCCGTACCCCACTGACCTGCGCCTGTTTCGGTTGTAACGCCTTTAAGGCCCTGATTCTTTGCGTAGTAAGCCTGAGCAATTGCGCTGTTCAGCTTGTGGCTTCCGCTTGTGTCGTTGCCCTCAAATTTGTAATAAATCTTTGCGGGTGTACCGAGCTTCTTTTCAAGGCAGTATGCTCTTGTGAGCGGAGCGGGACGGTACATTTTATAGAAGCCGAGAATATCGTCGGGAATATCGAAATAGGCCGTATCGTTGTCAAGCTCCTGCTTGATAAGCTCGTCACAGAATACGGGTCTTAAGTCCTCATAGCCGAGAGGTTTATGTGTTTCGGGGTCAAGAAGCGGCGCGGGCTTGTTTTTCATGTCCGCACGGACGTTCTACCACTGCTTCGGCACCTCTGTTTCGTCAAGGTAGATTTTGTAAGGTATTTCTTTGTTGCTCATGTTTTTCTCTCCTTTTCAATTACTTTGAGCTAATTGTCGGGATTCAATATAAAAAGCCCTTATCCCGACAAACTGCCGGGACAAGAGCTGTAACTCCTGCGGTGCCACCCTGCTTGACGCATCTGCGTCCACTTAGCTCGTACTTAAATACGACGGTTATTGTTAACGGAGTGCCCTCTCCGTCTCGCATACTCTGATTTCTGCTTGCCCTCGGAAGCCCATTCGGAAATACTCTGCACACTGCGTTACACCAACCCGCAGTTCTCTTTGCCG
>JAZUDP010000118.1:0-17370 GCA_045639705.1 Acutalibacteraceae bacterium | reverse complement strand
CGCCGAATGGCGGTGGAGGGATTCTTTCTCAGTTTTCATCAGACTTTTTATAGAATCCCCTCGCCAACTATCGTTGGCCCTCTCCCCTTTAGACAAGGGGCGCTTGCTCCATCCAATCTCATCGATAAATTGTAATTTGTACATGTTCCGACGGCTCGCGCAGGGTAACAGAACTCTGATAACTGCCGACCCGGCGAGGGCGCGGAGGCACTCCGCCGGCTCGCGCACAGCAACAACAGTTCTGATAATTGCCAACCCGGCGTACGGCCGCAGGTACTGCGGGAAACTATTATTTAAAACATTTTTTCAAAAGGGTTTACATCCAATTTTTAACTTGTTATAATGTCCATAGCAAAAATCAGTAAAGGAGTCAATCATTATGAAAAAGATAAAAGTCGGCATAGCCGGCACAAGAGGACTTTCCACTCTTCTCGGTCTTCAGACAATTCCCGATGTTGAAATCGCGGCAATGTGCGACCTTGACGAGCAGCATCTTAAGGACTCTGTCAAGAGAATCGGCGACGACAGCATAAAAACATACCGCGTTTTTGACGACATGCTTGAAAGCGACATTGACGCCGTTATCATCGCAACCCCCATGCAGTGCCATGTTCCGCAGGCAATTGCCGCCATGGAGGCAGGCAAGCACGTTATGTGCGAGGTTACCGCAGGCGTTTCCATGGACGAGCTTTTCTGGCTGTGCGAAACTGTTGAAAAATACAACAAAATTTACATGTATGCCGAAAACTACATATACGCTCCCAAGGTTCAGCTTGTCAAGCAGATGGTTGCAAAGGGAATGTTCGGCGAACCCTACTATGCGGAGGGTATGTATCTTCACGATATCCGCGACCTGCTTATTTATCCCAACGGCAAAACCTCATGGCGTTCGTTCTGGCAGTGCGGCAAGCGCGGCAATTTCTATCCCACACACAGCATAGGCCCCGTTATGCAGTGGTTCCCCGGTGACAGAATCACAGAGATTTCCTGCTTCACTCCGGGCGTATGGAATGACCGCGGCGTTAAGCAGGACAGCGGTACAACCACAATGTGCCGTACCGAAAAAGGCAAGCTCCTTTCAATCCGCACAGACTGTCTCTCCCCCAGACCGCACCACATGGACCACTATCTGCTTCAGGGTACACAGGGAATTTTCCGTTCCGCTGAATACGGCAAGGGAAACCTTGACGGCGATGTGGACCGCGTTTCTCTTGTTTCAAGCCCCGAGGAAATTGCAAAGGACTGGGAGCTTCTTACAAATTACAACGACCTTCTTCCCGAAAGATACAGAAACGCAACCGAAGAGCAGAAGAAGTCGGGTCACAACGGCGGTGACTTCTTTATTGTTGAGGACTTCATCAATGCTGTCCGCACCAATACTCAGCCTGAGCTTGATGTTTACAAGGCATGCGAATGGACAGCCGTAGGCCTTCTTTCCGCACTCTCAGCTACAAATAACGGCAAAACCCTTCAGGTTCCGAATTTCCGTCCTGACATGCCGCTTGAAGAAAAGAGAATCATACTGTAATGCTTAGTTATACTTTAGTCAGCATAGCTGTGGTGATATTCGGGTTTGTATTTCTGATTAACTCTGAATATGAAAAGCTGTGCGGAGGCAGCACAAGGGCAATTCTCACATTCATTGCGGGCTCATATGCAGCAGGCTTCACGGTTCTGATGATTATCAATAAATTCAGAATTGAATTCACACCGTTCTCAATGCTTGTTGCGCTCGCCGCAGCCGTCAATGTGCTTTTTTATAATTTCTGCAGCATCAAATCCCTCGGCAAGATTAATCTTTCGCTTTATTCCGTATTTGCCATGCTGGGCGGAATGGCTCTGCCGTTTGTCGCAGGAATACTCTTCTTTGACGAAAAGCTGACCGCCGGCAAAATCATCTGCTTTGTCACAATCGCAATTTCAATGTGCTTTACGGTTGAAAAAGGAAAAAGCAAGGGAGGATATAAATACTACGCAGGCGTTTTTATTTTCAACGGCATGCAGGGAGTCTGGTCAAAGCTTTATTCAGCCGCCGAAGTCCGCAAGGCAAGTGAAGCGGGCTACTCCATTCAGATTGCTGTCTGGGCAGTATTAATCAGTCTGATTCTTCTTGCATTCAACAGGGATAAAAAGCTGAATCTCAACCTGAAATCCGTAAGCTGCTTTGCCGCAAACGGCGCCCTCGGAAACACGGCGAACCTGCTTCTGCTTCTCGGACTGGCGAAGCTTCCCGCTTCGGCTCAGTACCCGTTTGTCACGGGCGGAGTTATGATTGTTTCCACGATTATATGCTTCTTTACCCCGAACAAACCGAAGAAACGCGAAATCGCCGCAGTTATCCTGTCCTTCGCGGGAATTATGGCATTGTGTATAATAGGATAAACAAAACGGCAGTCCTCGGATTGCCGTTTGTTTTTTCGTTGACAGTTCAATAACATATCAATCAGCTATTAAACACAGAAAAACTTGCTAAATAGCAGTATTTATGTTATCATTTTTTTAATAATTAGAATGGGGTGAAATATACGGAAACTCCAAACAGGAATACGGGCAAAGTACAGCTTGGTGATAATTTTCTTGTGTACAGAAACGAAACAAAGTATTCTATCAGTCAGACTGAATACGAACTGACTAAAAGACTATTAGCAGAGTTTCTTTCAAGAGATTCATTCATGCAGGATCCTGACGGGTATCTTATTAAAAGCTTATATTTTGACTCGATTGATGATTATGATTACCGGAGCAAGATAAACGGAAATCAGAATCGAAAAAAAATCAGACTCAGAATTTATAACAATGATTCGAGTTTTGTAAAATTTGAAATAAAAAACAGATTTTCAAACTATAACCTGAAAGAGTCCCTTGTTATTTCTGATAACGAAGCCCGAAAAATAATTACCGGCGACTATGATGTTTTATATAATAACAAAAATCCTATAGCGCAAAAAGCAGCCTTTATTATGAAAAACGGTTTGTATTCACCCAAAGCACTTGTTCAGTATAGAAGAGAAGCGTATGTTTTGCCCATGTTTGATATCAGAGTTACTTTCGATAAATGTGTTTCTGCAAGTATTTCGGAAGATTTATTCTGTGATGATTTGCTGATGCTTCCTGTTTTCGAAAAAGACGAAATAATTTTAGAAGTGAAATACGACTATGTTTTGCCGCAATTATTGAAAGATATCCTCAGCGTCTGTGAGAATGTACCCACATCTATAAGCAAATATTGTTTTTCAAGGGAAAGACTTAATAATATTTAAAAGGGAGTTATGAAATGAATAAAAAAGAATTACTCGCGTATTTATTAGAGAATAATACTAATTTTTCAATCCATGAGGCTTTAATCGGAAGCGGACTCGCAGTTTTGCTTTCGTTTTATTTGTTTTTTGTTTATAAAAAAACAAACGACAGTGTAAAATACTCTAAATCATTTAATATTACTTTGATTATGACATCTATCATAACAACAATGGTTATGATGATAATCGGAAGCAATCTGGCATTATCTTTAGGTATGGTCGGTGCTCTTTCGATAATTCGTTTCAGAGCCGCGATTAAAGACCCGAAGGATATCGCGTTTATATTCTGGGCTGTTACAATAGGTCTGTCCTGCGGTTCGGGTCTCTATATTATCGGAATAATCGGCTCAATTGTTCTTTCGGTTATCCTTTTTTCATTTAAATTCGGCAATGCTGATAAGAATATCTATTTAGTTGCTGTAAATATCGACCTTGAAGAAGATTCAACGAATATTGAAAAAGTGATTCTTACTCTTGCCAAAAAATGTGATGTAAAAATGACAAATTTTAAATCTTCAGGCGCTGATATTACATACGAAGTAAAAATAGGTTCTGAAAAAGTATCAGAACTCAGCAAAAAGCTTTCCGAATTGCCGACAGTTAAAAATGTTAGTATCGTAAGTTTTGAAGGTAACTGATATGAATAATATCAAAAAGCGCTTCTGGGTAATATGTAAATATCTGATAATTGCAGTTTCTGTTATATCAATTTTGTTCGGTGCTTTTTTATGCCAGCAAGCTGCCGGGTTGTATAACAGCAGAACAGACGGCGTTGTTATTAACGAGGTTGTTGTAAATAATCTGCTTGGGCTGAAAGATAACAACGGGGTATATTATGATTGGATAGAGTTATATAACGGAGGCAGAGACAATATAAACCTTTCAGGCTACGGATTATCCGATGACGAGGACTTTCCGTTTAAATATGTATTTAAGGATGTTGTTATAAAAAAGAATGGGTATCTTGTAATCGGATCTTCAGAAAAAAATATAACAACAGAACTTAATACAGGCTTTAATATCGGAACTGAAGACCAAATTGTATTAACTGCCCCGAACGGAGAAAGAATTGATTTCATCAACATACCAAACAATGTGGATTACGGAACCTCAGTCGGGAGAAGCATAAATAATAAGCAGACATTTGCTGTTCTTTCTACACCAACTCCGGGCGAATATAACCGTTCATCCGTTATTTACAATATTTATAACGATTCAGACTCGATAGCTCCGCCTGTTTTTTCGGTTCAGGGAGGATATTATTCACAGGAGTTTGAGCTTGAATTAAAAGCTGAAGACGGCGCAATAATTTATTATACATTAGACGGAAGCGAACCTGATAAAGATTCCTATATTTACAGAAAACCGATTCATATATATGACAGAAGCACAGAAAAAAATGTTTATTCAGGTATAATGACTTCTGCAGCGTACAGCAAAATGTCTCAGAAACCGAATAATGAAAAAGTCTATAAAGGAACTACCGTAAGAGCCAGAAGCTGTGTTGACGGTGTATTTTCCGAAAGCTGCACAACAAACACATATTTTATTAATCCGAAATATTCATTCTCTGTCATTTCCATGACAACTGACCCTGCCAATCTGTTCAGCGAAGAAGACGGAATTCTTGTTCCGAATACAGAATATAAGCTGTGGAAAAAATATAATCCCGAGAGGCCTTATACAGATGCTCCGATTGATTTGCTGATAAGCAGCAGGCAGGTTCCCGCACATATTGAAATGTTTGATGTTAACGGAGTCAAAACTATCGATTATGATGTAGGTGTTTCTATAAACGGAAAAGGCACTTCAGTTGACAGAAATAAAAGTTTTTATATTTCCGCGGGAAAAAGATATAACAAAAAGGGATTTTTTGAGTACGATTTCTTCAATAAAAAAGCAAAAGATATTAACGGAATCCCGATTAAAAAATATAAAGGAATTGTATTGAGAAGTTCCGATGCCGACTGGAGCGGAACAACATTCCGTGATATTGCTCTTCAAAAACTTATAGGCTCATATTTTGATTCTCTTCAGGCGTCAGATTTCTGTATTTTATTTATTGACGGAGAATACTGGGGAATGTTCAGCATTCGTGAGAAATTTAATGAGCATTATTTCGAATCACACTACGGAGTAAAAGCAGACAGTGTTGATATAGTTAAATACAGCGACAGTATTCTAACTTCGTCAAGCAATAATAAGGCAATTGAAGATTTTCAGAGTCTGAGTGATTTTGCTAAAAATAATGATTTAACGATAGCGTCTAATTATTATTATGTTTCTCAGCGGTTGGACATTGATAATTTCATAAAATATATTGCTGTTGAAACATATCTTGATAATGCAGATTATAACGGAAATAACGTAAGAGCATGGAGGTCAGATGACGCCGAAAGCAAATTCGGAGACAGCAAATGGAGATTTGCCTTGTATGATCTGGATTCCTGTATGACTTTGCCGAATTGTAATCTGCTTAAAAATATGCTGGACGAAAACAGTGCTTACTCACAGTGGGAATATGTTATCCTGTTCCGTGAGCTTATGAAAAACCCTGACTTCAAACAAAAGTTTTTAGAGCAGATGAAATATCTGTCTGAGACTTGTTTTGAACCGTCAAGAGCAGAGGCAATGATTGACAGTATAAGTACGGAGGTTTCTCCTGAAATAACAGAGCATTTTTCAAGATGGGAGCTTAAGCTTTCAACACTGAAATATATTCTGAACGGATTTAAACAGATTGAACATGACCATTATAAGGTTTGGCAGCAAAATGTTGAAAAATTTAAGAACCAGATAAAAGAAAGGAATCAGACTGTTAATCAGCTTGTGGAAGAGCTATCATAATATAAGTATATTGTAAAATTTCCGGTTTTAAATTGCATCTGCCTGCCCAGAGCTGAAAAACAGCACACTTGATTTTCATAGTTTTTTAAACTATGTGCCAAGACCAAAAATAAAAATGATAACAAGGTATCTTGAAAAACTGATTTTTATTTAATGGCTGAATTGCCACCCCAAACACGAAAAAGCCGGCGGATATTTGGAATCCGTTGGCTCTTTTTCCGGAGCAGGGTACGGGAATCGGCGTCTGCACGCCTGCGGCGGCATACTTATCCGCCGTGCCACCCATTGCTTCGCAATCGGTACCGCCACGGCGCTCTTCGCGGAAAACAGTCCACCGGACTGTTTTCTTTTCGCTCAGACCCTCCCGGGTTCGATTCCCTGTAATAACAAAACCGCCGACACGAATGTGCCGACGGTTTTAATGGAGCAGGGTACGGGAATCGAACCCGCCTCTGAGGCTTGGGAAGCGTCCGTTCTACCGATGAACTAACCCTGCGTTTTCCTGCATTATATCACACTTTTTTTCGTTTGAAAAGGCATACCGCAAACTTTCGTGTAAATTTAACCGACTTATCCCCTTTTCTTTCGGCAAAAGCACCTAAAAATATGCTTCATTTTTGAAAAATATTCCAAATAGGTCTTGATAAACCTTTAACATATTGATATAATATTAAGGATTATGGGGCTTTTCCCCACGACAGAATCGAAAGGAGATTTTTGAAATGAACTATTCACATGAAGTAGAAACTATGTGTAAAGTTACCAAGGGACCTCATCACGGTCCGGCTCCCATTCCCGAAGAGGGTCTCTGGGTTCAGGCTAAGGAAATCAAGGACATTTCCGCATACACACACGGTGTAGGCTGGTGCGCTCCTCAGCAGGGTGCCTGCAAGCTTTCACTTAACGTTAAAAACGGTATCATCGAAGAAGCTCTTGTTGAAACAATCGGCTGCTCAGGTATGACACATTCAGCTGCGATGGCTGCTGAAATTCTTCCCGGCAAGACTGTTCTTGAGGCTCTCAACACAGACCTTGTATGCGATGCTATCAACACAGCTATGCGTGAACTCTTCCTTCAGATTGTTTACGGCCGCAGCCAGTCCGCATTCTCAGAGGGCGGTCTTGTTATCGGCGCAGGCATGGAAGATCTCGGTAAGGGTGCCCGTTCGATGGTCGGCACAATGTACGGCACAAAGGAAAAGGGCGTAAGATATCTTGAAATGACAGAGGGCTACTGCACAAAGATGGCTCTTGACGAGAACGACGAGGTTATCGGCTACGAGTTCGTTTCACTCGGCAAGATGACAGACTTTATCAAGAAGGGCGACGACCCCACAACAGCTTACAACAAGTCAATCGGTCATTACGGCAGATTCAATCCCGAAGACGGCGCGGTTAAGTACATTGACCCGCGTAAAGAATAATTGAAGGAGGTACAGTATAATGGCACAGTTTGAAGGTTATGAAAGACGTGAGGCTAAAATCCTCGCTTGTCTTAAAGAGTATGGTATCTCCTCAATCGACGAGTGCAAGGAGATTTGCGACGCTAAGGGTATTGACCCCTATACAATCGTTCAGGAAACACAGCCTATCTGCTTTGAGAACGCAAAGTGGGCTTACACAGTAGGCTGCGCTATCGCTATCAAGAAGGGCTGCACAAAGGCTGCTGACGCTGCTGCTGCTATCGGTATCGGTCTTCAGTCATTCTGCATTCCCGGTTCTGTTGCCGAAAACAGAAAGGTCGGTCTCGGTCACGGCAACCTCGGCGCAATGCTCCTTTCCGATTCTACAGAGTGCTTCTGCTTCCTCGCAGGTCACGAGTCATTCGCAGCTGCTGAGGGCGCAATCAAAATCGCTCTTAACGCAAATAAAGTTAGAACAAAGCCTCTCCGCGTTATCCTTAACGGTCTCGGCAAGGACGCTGCTTACATCATCTCCAGAATCAACGGCTTCACATTCGTTGAGACAGAGTTTGACCCCTACACAGAGGAAGTTAAGATTGTTTCCGAAAAGGCTTTCTCAAAGGGCGCAAGAGCTGATGTCCGCTGCTACGGCGCAGACAACGTTCCCGAAGGCGTTGCCATCATGAAGCTTGAAAACGTTGGCGTTTCCATCACAGGTAACTCAACTAATCCCACACGTTTCCAGCATCCCGTTGCAGGCACATACAAGAAGTGGTGCGTTGAGAACGGCGTTAAGTATTTCTCAGTTGCATCAGGCGGCGGCACAGGCCGTACACTTCATCCCGACAACATGGCAGCAGGTCCGTCCAGCTACGGCATGACAGACACAATGGGCCGTATGCATTCCGACGCTCAGTTTGCAGGTTCTTCATCAGTTCCCGCTCACGTTGAGATGATGGGTCTTATCGGCGCAGGCAACAACCCCATGGTCGGTATGACAGTTGCATGTGCAGTTGCAGTTGAAGAAGCAAGCAAATAAGCACAGGCTTAATAATACAACTTTTAAAGCGGCAGGAGAAATCCCGCCGCTTTTTCTCTACTGTCCGTAGGTTGTATTTTATTCAGCCTGTGCTATACTGAATTCAGGAGATGATAATATGAACAGCTATGTTACGGGCGCAATAATAAAAAAACTGCGCGAGGATAAAAACATGACGCAGGCGGAGCTTGCCGCCGAGCTGAATATCAGTGACAAAACAGTATCAAAATGGGAAACGGGCAAGGGCTATCCCGATATAACTCTGCTCGAACCGCTTGCAAAGGCTCTCGGCGTATCGGTCATCGAGCTGTTTTCGGGCAATGATATCACAAACAGCAACAGAAGCTTTAACATGAAACATTCGCTCTTCTATGTCTGTCCCGTCTGCGGAAATGTCATTGTCAGCACGGGCGAAGCAGTCGTATGCTGCTGCGGTATTACCCTGCCCCCTCTTGATACTGAGGCTGCGGACACGGAGCATGAAATAAAAATCGAGGCTGTTGAGGACGAATACTATGTCACAGTCAGTCATGAAATGAGTAAGGAGCATTACATATCGTTCTTTGCCGCAGTAACGGATAACGGAATAATGCTGACAAAGCTGTATCCCGAACAGAACGCAGAAGCACGCTTCAAAATCAACCGTACCAACGCGGTGTATGCGTACTGCAACAGACACGGCCTTTTCGGCGTGAAAATGAGCAGAAGGAAAAGAGTCTGACACGCAGTTCTTTTATGTTTCAAATTACAATTTTCCGCAGGTACTGCGGTCGCATGCCGTGTGGGCGGTTATCAGAATTATCATTGCTGTGCGCGAGCCGTCGGAGTGCCTCCGCGCCCTCGCCGGGTCGGCAATTATCAGAATCCCGTTACTATGCGCGAGCCGAAAGAAATGTACAAATTGGGATTTGCCGCACTACCTGCGGTCGTTCGCCGGGTTGACAATAATCAGAATTATTATTGCCGTGCGCGAGCCGAAAGGAATGTACAAATTGGTATTTATCGAGCTGAATTTTTGATGTTGCCCCGCCTCCCTTGTGTAAAGGGAGGTGGCACGGCATAAGCCGTGACGGAGGGATTGTAAAAAAGAATAGCAGATAGATTATCAAGAAAACGCGTTTAGACAATCCCTCAGTCTCGAATTCGCTCGACAGCTCCCTTTACACAAGGGAGCCTGACCGCTATACCAAACTCAGCGATAAATTGTAATTTGTTCAATTCTCATTGCTCGCGCAAGGTAACAGAATTCTGATAATTGCCAACCCGGCGAACGACCGCAGGTACTGCGGCAAATTACAAATTTATCATGAAGAAATTAAGTATTAAATCAGGCTCCCTTTGCACAAGGGAGCCTGATTTATTGCTGTATTTTCAGTTTTTTATCCTGCCCGACAACATATTTATACAGATTCTCGGCGCAGTTTCCGTCAAATTCAAAATAGAAATTTTCCATTCTTTCCGCAAAGACCTTTTCCGGAACAAATCCGCTCTCAACGATACCGCACAGACATTCGGCCGCTTTGTCCGCTTCCGTAAACATTTCTCCGAAGGCTTCGCTGAACGGCAGGTCAAGGTCGCGGTAGTGGTTAAGCCCTGCCCTGAACTGCGGATAGTCGGGAACAAAATACATTATCGGTCTGTTAAGATAGGCAAAATCAAAAACGTAAGACGAAAAATCTGTCACAAACGCTTTGTAATCGCCGACTTCGACATTACCGTTTACCATGTTTATATATTTGCAGTCAATATCAAAAAGTCCCTCGAGATTCGCTATAATGGGGTGAAGCTTTATATCAAGATATATTCCGGTTTTTTCAAGACAACTGTGAAGCTTTTTGTCCGAAAGAAAAGCAAGGAAATTTTTGTAGTAGTCGGAGCTTTTAATCCTTTCGACATCCGCGTCCCATGTGGATGCTTTAATCTCGTTGGTCAGATATTTTCTCCATGAAGGAGCGAAAAGAATTCTGTTCTGCGGGACCCGGTTTTTGTCGATGCGGTCATACCGTGCCATGCCTGTTGTGATAAGCTCATCTCTTGAGTAGGCATAATTTTCCGTATAATTTCTGACCTCAAACGGCGAGGAAACAACTATTTCCTCCGCCTGACTGCGTTCCTCGGAGTTGTTGAGTCTCAGTGCCGCATGAAGCACACCGTGCTGAAGATAAACTGTGCGGAACTTTATTAAATCTTCATACATGTATTTCTGTTTTCCCGAGTCAAAGGCGTTTATCGGAGACATTCCGTAGTATCCAGTGAAAATTCTTTCTGCACAGAGGAAAAGCAGTCTGTGTTCGGGCGAACCCATTTTTACCGTATGCTTTTTCTGCCCGGGAGTGAAAACGCTGTCAATATCGTCGTATTTGTGAGTCAGAACATAATATCTTTCGATGCCGTCATCATGCTTTAAATCATTTTCAAACTGGAAAAATCCGTTATCCTTTTCAACCGTATAAAAATCGTAATAGAGCCATATGCGGTGTTTTTTTCTGTAAAAAATTGATTTAAGTCTGAGCAGAGCATTTCTCGGATATCTGATGAACTGCAGCGTATTGAGAATTTCAAGAATATCAATCTTAAGCTGTGATGCAGGTCTGACGGATAAAAATGTATTTCCGTTCCCGATTATATACCTGCCGCGGTTTATTTTTCTGAAGTAATCCTTCAGTCCCGAATAAGGCATGAAGCTGAAATGAGTTTTATAAACCGTTTCGCCGATTTTTACCTCGAATTCAATTCTGCTGTTTTCCCTTAAATCGCAGGAGTAATGGAAAGCCGGGAAGATATTCGTAACCGTTCTTGCGTCGTTGTTGCTGTGTACGGAAACGAAGGTGTCAAGCTTTATGCGCTTCCCGTTTTCAACTGCAAAAATCTCATATTCGCTTTCTTTCAGAAAATCAAAAACAAGAGAATCGATATAGGCCGTTACCCTGAAACAGTCCGCTTCAATTCTCGGCTTGTGAATCACGACGGTAAAATCCGTCTGAGAATAAAATTCCTTCCCGTCGGCAAGAATGTGCATTCCGCCGCCGTCATGACTGACTGTGATATCGGCGTTTTCCTTCATGCTCAGCCAGTAGCATGCGCGGTACACATCAATGGCGGAACGGTTGATGATAGTATCGCAGTCAATTCTGTTCAGCAGATTCTTTATTCTCTGCACAGCCGCGGTAAATTTTTCGCCCTCATAGTGATACGGATAAAGCATATCCTCCGAAAGGCGGGCGGAAATATCCTCAATAAACGCCGCCTGCTCCTCCTGCGGAATACTGTCGCCGTAATCCTCAAAAAGCGTCTCATAATGCTCCGTGAGCGTTTCAAAGCAGTAAAACGCGTGACGGCTGAACGGGTCGGAGCTGTTTATATTTGTTTTATTATCCACGGAAATCATCCTTTCGGACAGCAGAGTCGTGTTCTGTTCCTTCTCAGCGTATTATATCACTAAGACATATAATTTTCAAGCAATTAACATACAACGTTTTTTGTACAAATTACATATTTTCTATTGCACAGACTGATTATATATGGTAATATGTTACGGATAAGGGGAAGTGTACCCTTTATTATATCTGTGTATGAAAATACGGATATCAAACAATAAAATGAGGAGTTTTATTATGGCAAAGAAGAAAGATAAAGCACCTGCAACAGCGAATGCTCTCGGCGAATCCTATGTCGGCTCAAAGGAATTCAGGATGTACTGCTTCGCCGGCTTCGGTCAGGGTATGGTTTATGCGGTAATGTCATCGTACATTTCCGACTACTACACAAATGTTATGAAATTGCCTCTGATTTTTGTTATGCTGCTTATGCTGCTTGCGAGAGTCTGGGACGCAGTAAATGACCCGATGATGGGTATGATTGCCGACAGACACACAACTCCGTGGGGCAAGATGAAGCCGTATATGCTGATAACCGCGGCACCTATTCTTATTCTTACCTGCCTTATGTTCTTCACGCCGAATCTCAGCGGTACTAAGCTTATGATTTATGCCGCTGTTGTTTATGTTGCGTGGGGCATGATTTATACGATGTCCGATGTTCCGTTTTCGAGCATTCCGAATGTTATGACGCCTAACCCGAATGAGCGCAACCGTCTTATTTCCGTCGGTCGTACATACAACGGCGTCGGCTCGGCAATTCCCACTGTCATTTTCATGGTTCTCGGTATGGTTCTTCCGGGAATCGCTCTGAAAATGTCGTCATCCTCAAACGGATTCACACAGAAAATATTCAATAAATTCACTGAAATTGCCGCTGACGGTACAATCAATGTCGATAAGCTTAAATATTTTTCAATTGCGCTTGTCTGTTCCGTTATAGGCATGGTTCTTTTCGCACTCGGTTATCCGTTTATAAAAGAGAGAGTTGTTATCCCCTACAAGAAAGCGGAAAAGGCCAAGGGCGAAAAATCACAGCTCGGCAGACTTTTCAGCTGCAAGCCTCTCATGTGCGTTGTTATCATGGGTATCCTCAGCTCAGGCAGATACATGCTTCAGGCAGCATCCGTTCATGTTGCGCGTTATGCGGTTTACATGGGACCCGACCTTGCGGGACTTGACGCCGCCGCAAAAACGGAAGCTGTTCAGAAGAGCATTTCCACAGTCAGCACGATTTTCCAGGCATGCTCCGCTATAGGCATGTTCGGCGCAATGCTCCTTATGCCCACGCTTCTCAAAAAATTTGAAAGCCGCAATCTTATTATAAAGACTTCCCTTTTCGGATTTGCGGCAAGCGTTGTCACCTCGGTTGTAGGTTACTTCGCGGTTGCGGGCAAGGTTACATTCTTCCTGTGCATTCCGTTTATAGTCGTCTCTTCAATCCCTCTCGGCGTTATCAACATCGCTTCCTATGCAATGATAGCCGACAGCCTTGACTACATGGAGTGGAATACGGGCTTCAGAGATACGGGACTTGCTTCGGCATGTCAGGGCTTTATCAACAAGCTCGGCAACGCGCTTGCAACAACAGGCGTTATTGCCATGTACATTATAATCGGTCTTGATCCGTCCGCAATGCTCGAAAAAACGGCGGCGATTGATATTTCAACACTTCCCATCGGAATGCGCTACGGCATGTTCGCACTTGTTTCAATCATTCCGGGACTCAGCCTTATTCTCTGCACGATTCCCCTTAAGTTCTATGACCTTGTAGGTGAAAAGAAGCAGAAGATAACCGAGGAGCTTGTTGAGATGCGCAAGGCAAAAGGCATTACTATTGAACAGTAACTTTTAATTAACGGAGGCTTAATTATGAAATATATTGATTTTGACATGTCAAGACCCATCGACCTTATCCCCATAGGCCGAATCGCAATTGACTTCAACCCCACCGATTACTACAACACTCTCGATAAGTGCGAGATGTACAGAAAATATGTCGGCGGTTCACCTGCGAACATCGCAGTCGGTCTTGCAAGACTCGGAAAGAAAGTCGGCTTCATCGGCAAGGTTTCAGATGACCAGTTCGGCACTTATGTTGAGAATTTCTTCGCCGACGAGGGTATTGATATTTCTCATGTCGTCCGCACCACAGGCGGCGAGAAAATAGGACTTACCTTCACTGAAATCAAGTCGGAGCATGAGAGCAGCATTCTCATGTACCGCGACGGAATCGCCGACCTCATGCTTCATCCCGACGATGTTGACGAGGAATATATAAAGAGTGCGAAGGCTATTCTTATCAGCGGTACCGCCCTTTCACAGAGTCCGTCAAGAGAGGCCTGCCTCAAGGCGATGTATCTTGCAAAGAAGGTCGGCACAAAGGTTATTTTTGATATCGACTACCGTCCGTACAACTGGAAAAACGCGGACGAAATTGCTATCTATTATTCAATCGTCGCCTCCAACAGCGATATGGTCATGGGCTCACGCGAGGAGTTTGACCTTACCGAAGCTATTTCCGCACCCGGCAGAACCGACAAAGAAACAGCGGCTCACTGGATGAGCATGGGCAACAAAATCGTTATCATCAAACACGGCAAGGAAGGCTCGACAGCTCACACGGCAGACGGAGAGTATTCAATCAAGCCCTTCCCCGTAAAGGCGTTCAAGTCCTTCGGCGGCGGCGACGGCTACGGCTCGGCGTTCATTTACGGTCTGCTTGAGGACTTCGATATCATGGACTGCCTTGAACTCGGTTCAGCCTCGGCTTCAATGCTTGTTGCGGCTCACGGCTGCTCGCTCTTCATGCCTACTGTTGACGAGGTAAGAGCGTTTATAAAGGACGAAAAGGAAAAATACGGCGAGATGATCGCCAGAGTATAAGGAGGTTTCTTTATGGAAACTGTAAGACTCACTATGGGCGAAGCGATTGTCAGATATCTTGACAATCAATATGTCACCATCGAGAAAGACGGCGAAATGATTGAATCGAAATTTGTCGAGTATTTCTACGCTGTTTTCGGTCACGGCTGTGTTCTCGGTGTCGGCGAGGCTCTTTCACAGGCTGAACATTCAATTAAAGTAATGCAGGGCAGAAACGAACAGGGCATGGCTCAGGCGGCAACCGCTTATGCCAAGATGAACAACAGAATGAAGATAATTCCCTGTATGTCATCCATCGGCCCCGGTGCCGCAAACATGGTTACAGCGGCCGCAACCGCAACGGTAAACAACATTCCGCTTCTTCTCTTCATGGGCGATGTTTTCGCGTCCCGTCAGCCCGACCCCGTTCTTCAGCAGATTGAACAGCTTCACGACGGCACGGTTACAACGAACGACGCCTTTAAGGCTGTTACTCGCTACTTTGACAGAATCACACGCCCCGAAATGATAATGAACGCTCTCACAAACGCAATGAGAGTTCTCACAGACCCCGCGCACACAGGCGCAGTTGCAATCGCTCTGTGTCAGGATGTCGAGGGCGAAAGCTACGATTATCCCGTTGAATTTTTCCGCAAGCGGGTTCATTTCATTCAGCGTCAGATTCCCTGCGACTATGAGGTTCAGCAGGTTGCAAACGCAATCAGGGCAAGCAAAAAACCCGTTGTCATTGTCGGCGGCGGCGTAAGATATTCAATGGCGGGAGAAACTGTCAAGCGTTTCTGCCAGAAGCACAACATTCCCTTTACCGAAACTCAGGCAGGCAAGAGCGCAATCAAATCGAGCCACTACCTCAATGCGGGCGGCATCGGCGTAACAGGCAATTCAAGCGCAAATACACTTGCCGCAAATGCCGACCTTATTATCGGTATCGGCACAAAATTCTCGGATTTCACAACCTCGTCAAAGTGGCTCTATGCCGACAAGCAGGTTGTAACAATAAACGCAAGCGCGTTCCACGGCGGCAAGATGGACAGCATCAAGATGGTTGCCGACGCAAACGAGGGTGTCAAAGCTCTTGAAAAACACCTTGACGGCTATATGTCGGCATACACAACGGAAATCGCCGCGGCAAAGGCTGACTGGGATACAGAGATGGAGCGCCTCGCAAAGTCGGAGTATTCCGAAACCTACAAGCCCGAAATTCCGAACCATATGCCCGACGCTGTTGAAGGCTTCGTAAAGGCAACAGGCGGAAAAATCACACAGGTTGCCGCTCTCGCTATGATTCGTGAGCTTATTCCCGCTGACGCAATCGCAGTCGGCGCGGCAGGCTCGCTTCCGGGCTGTATGCAGAGAATGTGGACAACGGATGCTCTTTATTCCTACAATATGGAATACGGCTATTCCTGCATGGGCTACGAAATCGCAGGCGCATTCGGCTCAAAGCTTGCATATCCCGACAGAGAAGTTTACGCCTTCACAGGCGACGGCAGCTACAATATGCTTCATTCCGAAATGATTACCGCTATGCAGGAGGGCAGGAAAATCAACGTTCTTCTCTTCGACAACGCTTCGTTCGGATGCATCAACAATCTTCAGATGGGTCAGGGCATTAACGCTCTCTGTACCGAAAGCCGCTACCGTGACGGCGACAAGCCTATCCGCAAGGGTGAATTCATGAACATTGACTACGCAACCTGCGCAAAGGGCTACGGCTATATTACATACACGGCAAGGACAATGGACGAGCTGAAGGCCGCTCTGCTTGATTCAATGAAGCAGACAAAGCCCACGCTTATCGACATCAAGGTTCTGCCCAAGTCAATGACTGACGGCTACGGCGGATGGTGGAATGTCGGCTGCTCCGATATTCCGCGTACAGAAAAGGGCAAGGAAGCCCTCGACGAAAGAACCGAACACCTTGCAGAGGCGCGCAAATATTAATATCAGGTTTATTAAAATAATTGCAATTTTGCGAGTTGCTGCTGCCTCAAAAGCCTCCCTTGTGTAAAGGGCATACCCTGTCAGGGGAATGTCACGAAATGACAAGAGGTAGGACTGCCGAACGGCGGTGGAGGGATTGTAACAAGATATTTTCAGAATTAATTTGTTCAAATCTGCAGCTTCACAATCCCTCAGTCGCTTCGCGCCAGCTCCCTTTACACAAGGGAGCCTGATTGCTAAAACCAAACAACATAAAAAAGGAGATATACAACACATGGACGCAAACAAAATCAAACTCGGTATCGCTCCCATCGGCTGGACAAACGATGACATGCCAGACCTCGGCGGCGAAGTAACATTCGAACAGTGCGTAAGCGAAATGGCTCTTGCAGGCTATGAGGGCTGCGAAATCGGCAACAAGTATCCCAAGACCGTTGAGGGTATGCACGAATATCTTGACATCAGAGGACTTCAAATTGCAAATCGCTGGTTCTCATCGTTCATTCTCACAAAACCTTTTGAAGAGGTTGAAAAGGATTTCAGAGAGAACTGCGAATTCCTCAAGGGCTGCGGAG
>JAZUDP010000117.1:0-2036 GCA_045639705.1 Acutalibacteraceae bacterium | reverse complement strand
CTGATAGAATATCATAACCTGGCGGTAGGAGAAACGCTTGCGGAAATAGGCAGTAAAGAAATCGGGCGGCGTTCCGCAGAACGAAACAAGAGTAACCAGCAGGCTGTAAATAAGTCCGCTCAGACGGAAGGTGTAAAGATAGAGGATGGTAGTGAACGCAAGCATGCCGTTTCCGAGAGAATCGAGCTGGCTGACGATATTGTTTATCCACCTGTATTTATTATAGAGAACTCCTGTCATGCCGTCCCAGAAGCTGATATTGACCTTCTTTTCGATGGGCGGCTGAGGAATGCGTTCTTCAACCCTGCGTGCAAGGAAGAGAGTGAGAGCGGCAAAGAAAAGGAATGTGAACGGAATAACATATTTGAATACTGCGATGTCTGCCCATTCGTCGCGGCAGAAGCCGATGAAAACGGGAATAAGAGCATCAACAATGTTCCATATAAAGTGAGAGAGCTTGATTGGAAAGGTTCTGACCCAGATTCTTTCCTTCGGGTCGGGGCTGATGTTCTGAGCGCAGGTTTCAAGCTGATTGTTGAAGGTATAAACATTATATATGCTGAACAACAGGTTTGCCGCCCAGACTCTTGTGGCAACATCGCCGAGGGTTTTATATATCGGAAGCCAGCCGATAATGAAAACCATGATGGTTTTCGGCAGGAAATCGCTGTAAAGAGAATATTTATATCTGCCGAATTTCGGAATAAGCTTCTTGCGCCAGAAAATGTTTCTTGCGCCGCCGTATCCGTTGACGAAAATATATGTACCGAGAATCTTTATTGCGGAAGCGGCATTGATTCCGTCAAGCGAATTAATATAGCGTATAATTGAATTTGACGGATTGAGCATGGGCGAAAAATCAAAGATAATCAGGAAAAGTCCCACAATTATCAATAAGAAATAGAGCCCGTAAAATTTCCGCTCCGTTTTCTTTTTCAGAAATCCCAGATTATCGTTGATAACCCAGCCGATAAGATTGAAAACATAGCTGAGCGGCATATTGATAATTGTTATCACCGCAAACACCAGATAGGGAAGCTTGTAGTGATACATCATCAGATAGCAGCTTGCGGCAAACGAAATAAATTTCGAAATTATCATCGAGGATGAATAGTTTGCGCCGATGCCGATGGTAATGTCGATGTATTCCCGGAACGAAACATATTTTCCTTCGGGCGGATTTTTCCAATGGGCTTTGAAATAGCTTATACCGTTTTTGATTTTTTCGGTATTGACTTTCGCCATATAATCTCTCCTCTCATGTTTTCACGTTCAGTTAAGCTGATTATACAATAACGCCGCAGACAGGTCAACGTATTTTACAAAATTTTATGCCGTTATCGAATTTTTTTGTAAAAAATGCAAACCGGACACGGATTGAAAAGCAATTCATCATCTGCTTTTTCAGAGTTAACTGCGGCAATTGACTTCAGACTGAAAAAAATATATAATAAAAATATCGGGGGGTGTTATTATCAAACAGACAAGACTTTATTCAACTGTACTGCCTGTTGCATTTCTTGTATTTTTACTGTCGGTTTTTCCTTTTCTTTCAAAAGCTGTTCATGTATATACCGGGAATGCTCAGCAAAGCGGCTTCTTTTCACAAAGCGAGCTTGACAGCAGCGGCGGTTTGACAAAATCAGAAAACGCCTGCTTCCTTGAAACCGGAGACAGCGTCATAGGACTTGATATCGCAGAGAATAGGCTGTATGTAACATACTTATCAAACATCGGTTCAAACGAAAACAAGGTTACCAAAGCCTCGGAATTTGCACTTCCCGCAGTCAAAAAAGGCTGGGAATTCGACAGCTGCACAACAGCCGTCAATGAAGACAGTGTCATAGGTCTCGATATTTCAGAGAACAGACTGTATGTAACCTACTTATCAAATGTCGGCTCAGACGAAAACAAAGTTACCAAAGCCTCGGAATTTTCACTTCCCGCATTAAAAAAAGGCTGGGAATTCGACAACTGTACAACAACCGTCAATGAGGATAATGTCACTGCTGTATATCACTTTAAATCAGTTAAGG
>JAZUDP010000116.1:0-3833 GCA_045639705.1 Acutalibacteraceae bacterium | reverse complement strand
GATTACGATTTTGTTGACGAAAAGCACTGGCTGCCTTTTGAGGGCAAAATCGACTGGGCGGAGACTGTGAACGCTCTTGAAGCTATCGGCTACAACGGCGTCTGGCTTTATGAGCTCGGTTTCACAGCTCCGAAAACAATGCCCCGAGAGCGTGATTTAACCTGCGAGGACTTCAGAACCAACGCGGAGAAAATTTTAGATGATAAGTTAATCTGACAAATATTTATGTTTTGTTGACTTTTAAAGCTTTGAAGCGTATAATTTTTTTTAAAACAAGGCGCGCGTTTATGAGGCGCCGCCTTAAATATGGAGGTAATAAAATGAAAACCGATGTATTGGTTATCGGCGCAGGTGCGGTCGGTACAGCTATCACAAGAGAGCTTACCAAATATAACCTTAATGTTATCTGCGTTGATAAAAGAGAAGATGTGGGCGGAGACTGCTCCAAGAGCAATTCCGCAATCATTCATACGGGTTACGACGCAAAGCCCGGCACTCTCGAAAGCCTGCTTGTTGTTGCCGCTAATCCGAGATATGACCAGCTCACAAAAGACCTTGATATTCCTTTCAAGAGAGTCGGCGCGATTCTTCCCGCAATTACAGACGAGCAGTTTGAGCAGCTTCCCGCTATCAAGGAAAAGGCTGTTCAGAACAGAGTTTACGATGTTGAGTATCTCTCAAAGGAACAGATTCTCGCCATGGAGCCGAACCTCAATCCCGAGGTAAAGGGCGGACTTTACATTCCCCGCGAGAGCATCATCGACCCGTTCATCTTTGTTGTTGCCATGGCAGAAAACGCTGTTGCCAACGGCGCGAAGTTTATGCTCAACACAGAGGTTACGGGCATAAAGATGGAAGGCGACACTGTTGTCGGTGCAGAGACAACAAACGGCTATATCGAGGCCGATTACATCATCAATGCCGCAGGTCTTTTCTGCGACGATATCGCCGCAATGGTAGGCAAGAACGATTATTATGTAAATCCCCGTAAGGGTCAGTTCTACATCCTTGACAAGAACACAGGCTGCAAGGTTAACCATATTGTTCTTCCTATTCCCACAAAGGTTACCAAGGGCAAGCTCATGTGTCCCACAATCCACGGCAATATGCTTGTAGGCCCCACGGCCGAGGAGCTTACCGATAAATATGACAAGTCCACAAACGCGGAAGGTCTTGACAGCATCCGCGTTGATGTTCAGAAGCTTATCCCCGGCGTAAGACTCGGCGATACAATCACTCAGTATTCGGGTCTTCGTCCCAACAGAAATCCCGAGGGACTCAACATTGATACATATGACGATGTAAAGCATTATGTAAACCTTTCGGGCGTTCGCTCAACAGGACTTACAAACTCCGTTTCCTGCGGTACTTATGTAGCAAGCCTTCTCAAGCAGATGGGTCTTGAAATGAAGTGGAACGAAAACTTCATCTCCAAGCGCAAGGGCATCACAAGAATCAAGGACCTTCCGAAGGAAGAACAGCATAAGATGATTGAAAAGAATCCTCTTTACGGCAAAATCGTCTGCCGCTGTGAGACAGTTACAGAGGGCGAAATCGTTGACGCTATCCATTCTCCCATTCCCGCAACAACGGTTGACGCCGTTAAGCGCAGACTCCGCGCAGGCATGGGCAGATGTCAGGGCGGCTTCTGCGGTCCGAAGGTAATCGAGATAATCGCGCGCGAGCTGGGTGTTGAGCCCAAGGGTGTCCGCAAGGGACACAGCGATTCATATATGGTTTGCGGAAAGGTTAAATAAGGTGACGCTTATGTATGAAATCAGATGTGATGTATGCGTTGTAGGCGGAGGCCCCGCAGGTCTTGCAGCCGCAGCAGCAGCAAAAAAAGCAGGCGCACAGGATGTTCTTATCGTTGAGCGTGACGAATCCCTCGGCGGTATCCTTCAGCAGTGCATTCATCCCGGCTTCGGTCTTAAGCTTTTCAACGAGGAGCTTACAGGTCCCGAATATTTCGGCAGATTTGTTGACGAGGTTGAGGAGCTTGGCGTAAAGACAATGCTCAACAGCATGGTTCTTGAGGTTGCGGACAACACCGTTACCTGCATCAACCCCGAATACGGCGTATGCGAAATCAGCGCAAAGGCTATTGTTCTTGCTATGGGCTGCCGTGAAAGAACCCGTGCAAATATCGTTATTCCCGGCACGCGTCCCGCAGGCGTTTACACCGCAGGCACAGCACAGCGCCTTATGAACCGCCAGAACGAAATGGTCGGCAAAAAGGTTGTTATCCTCGGCTCGGGCGACATCGGCATGATTATGGCACGCCGCCTTACTCTTGAGGGCGCAAAGGTTGAGGCTGTTGTTGAAATCATGGATTTCCTTGCAGGTCTTACCCGTAACCGCGTTCAGTGCCTTGACGATTTCGGCATTCCGCTTCTTCTTTCACATACAGTTGTTGATATTAAGGGCAACAACCGTGTTGAAAGCGTAGTTATCGCAGAGGTTGACGAAAACAAGAAGCCCATCGAAAGCACAAAGCGCGAAATCGAATGCGATACGCTCCTTCTTTCAGTCGGTCTTATTCCCGAAAACGAGCTTACAAATAACGCAGGAATTAAAATCAGCCCCGTTACAAAGGGTCCCGAGGTTAATCAGTACATGCAGACAAGCACACCGTCGGTATTCGCATGCGGCAATGTTGTTCATGTTAACGACCTTGTTGACAACGTTTCAGCCGAAAGTGCAACGGCAGGTAAGAACGCCGCTCTCTATGCTGCAGGCAAGCTTGCATCGGCAGATGCTATCGCAGTTAAGACGGGCGAGAATGTCCGTTATGTCTGCCCGCAGAATGTTATCGCAGGCGACGAGAGCGTTGACCTTTACTTCCGCGTAATGCAGCCGAAGAAGAATGTTCAGATTACCGTCTGCGACGGCGAAAATGTTCTTTTCAGGCGCAAGGCCGTCAAGGTTAATCCGGGCGAGATGGAAAAGGCAACAGTAAATCTCAACGGCATTTCAGAGCTTACCGTTTCTGTTAAGGAGGTATAATAATGAAAAAGGATATTATCTGTACCGTATGCCCGATGGGCTGTGTCATCACGGTTGAGGGCGAAAACGGAAACATCGAAAGCATTGAAGGCTTTACCTGTCAGCGCGGCAGGACCTATGCTGAGAACGAGTTTATCTCTCCCGTCCGTATTCTTACATCAACGGCAAAGCTTAAGAATGCAAAGACTCCGCTTGTAGCTGTAAGAAGCAGAACTCCCGTTCCGAAGGACAAGCTTTTCGACTGCATGGCGGAAATCAGAAAGCTTGAGGTCAGCGCACCTCTTAAGCGCGGCGATGTTCTTATTGAGAATGTCTGCGGCACCGGCGTTGATATCGTTTCCTCCGCAGATGTTAAGTAAATAATGATAAATTTTGCTCCGTCCTCACAGCAGGGGACGGAGCATTTCTTTGCTCGAGCCGTCGGAGTACCTCCGCGCCCTACGCAGATTGATTAAAATTACATCGGCAAATTGCAATTTTCCGCAGTGCCTGCGGTCGCATGCCGTGTGGGCAGTAAGCAGAAATAATGATGCTGTGCGCGAGCAGTTGGAACATGTAATGTCATTCTGAGGAGGAACGACGAAGAATCTCAAAAACGGCAGGCTGAGATTCTTCGCTTTGCTCAGAATGACACCTTTTTAAATTAAAGCTTGTAGGGGACATTCGCGAATGTCCCGTAGAATTACTGAAGATTTTGACGGGCGATTCATGAATCGCCCCTACGCAGTATAATTGAAATTACATCGACAAATACCATTTTGTATATATCTTATTGCTCGCGCAGGGTAACAAAATTCTGATAATCGCCAGCCCGGCGAACGACCGCA
>JAZUDP010000115.1:0-4179 GCA_045639705.1 Acutalibacteraceae bacterium | reverse complement strand
CGTCAAAAACTGCTTCGCACCTTAAAATGATGAATTTTACCCGATTTGTGTTCTTTTGCGACGAAATCATACTGGCGTATGGCGAGGAACAAAAGGGCACAAGGCGGGTAAAAGGCGCAATTTAAGGAAAAGCAGCCTTGCAGGTCTGCGCCGTTCAGCGCATACCGAAAAAGCAAAAATAGTAAAAAGTAAGCAGCTTTAAGAAAATCAATTTTTTGATAATCTTAAAACTGCTTTTTGATTTAAAACGGTTTATTTAATGCTTTTTCTAAACGTTTTTTCACCCTCTCGCGGTATCGCATACAGCTTCGGGTCGAAGAAAACGCTTTCTGCATCTAAATGCGACAACCCCTTTTTTATTTGGTTGTGCTTCCGAGTCCGCCGTTGCGGATATCCGTTACATCGTCATCGAAGGTTATTCCGTACTCTACGAATATTCCCTGAGCGAAGCCTGTGCCTTTTCTGACCTGAACGGTTTTGTTCTCGTTTGAATCATTTGTGATTTTGATAAAAATATGTCCCTCGTTATCCGAATAAAAATAGTCGCTGTCGATTATTCCGACCGTGTTGTTCAGCTGCATCCGGAACTTGAAGCCGAGACCGCTCCGGGGATAGATTTTAAGCACCCATCCGTCGCTTATTTCACAGCGTATGCCTGTAGGAATTTTCAGCGTTTTATTCGGTTCAAGCGTGAAATCAACAGGACTGAAAATATCGTAGCCTGCCGAGCCTGAGGTTGCGCGGCGGGGGAGAATAATACTGTCATAAATTGCCTTTATCTCTTCGTCGGTTCCGCCGAAGCTGTCCTTCCAGCCCTCGGAAAACTGTTCGGGGCTAACCTTGCTGAACTTAGCTATTCTTTTCATGCTGTTCTCCTTTATTTTGCGAATTTTCCGTTGTGAACGCAGTCAACAAGCTTCGGAAGTCTGTCAAAAACAGCATATCCCGCTTTCTGAACGGGTGCAATATCCGGAAGCATGTTTTTCATATCCTTTGCCACATTATCAGCCATAGCCTTAATCGGCGGCTTGCTTGACGGGAGAAATGTTACCTTATCTCCGCTGAATGTGAATTTGAGAATTCTCTGACAGACCGATTCAACAGGGCGGATATGAAGCTCAAGCTCATTGCCCGAAACCCATGCGGCGGTTGCAGCGGCTGTGAAATTCATTTTTGCGAGCGTAATCGGTGTCCTGCGCGGCGTGCCGTCCATGCCGCAGACGATTGTATTCTTTTCGTTGCCCTCTCTCCAGCTGAATGTGCATGTATCCTTGTCAAAGCTGAAGGATACATCAGTGATGTTTCCTGCGCGGTAACCCGACATGTAAACAACGGGGAAGGGGAGTACGCTTACGGGGAAGCCTGCGGTATTGAGCAGAGCGTTCTTTCTGAATTCAATAACCCTGCCGTCAATTTTCTCCTCAAGAGTGCTGCGTACAGACGCGGGGAGATTGTCGTCAAGCGGAGCGATAAACGGTTTTCTGTCGGGAGTCTGCTCGCTGTCAGGTTCAATCAGACAGCGCGGGAAATTGCGCCATATGCATGCGCGGCTCTTCTGCTCGTCAATTTCTCCTGCCGTCATGACAAAAACAGCGTCATAATCCAGCGCGACAATGCCGAACTGACTGAACATGCCGTCCGCACGGTAGCCGCGGGCTCCGCCGTTTCGCCAGAAGCAGTAGCCGTAGCCCGTCTGACTGTCCGTACCTGTATTTTTAACGGAATTATCCGCCTGTGCCTTTACGGCGATTTTTGCCCATTCGGCAGGTATTACCTGTCTGCCTGCGTAAACGCCGCCGTTCTGATAGCAGACCATGAGCCGGGCGATATCCTCTGTTTTAAGGAAAAGACCCCATCCGCCTGCCTCAACTCCGTTTATGTCATGCTCCCAGAACGGAACATCGATTCCGAGAGGCTCAAAAAGTCGGGGCGTGAGATATTCGGTTACAGACATGCCTGCAGCCTTTGTCAGCATGGCGCAGAGTACATACTGATTTTCACTTATGTATGCCCAGTGACCGTCTCCGGGCGTGAAGCCCCACGGAGCTTTGATGAAATCGTCAAGCCATCTGTTTTTGCTTTTGTCACTGAAAACGCTGACGCTTTTGCCCGACTGCATGGAAAGCAGATGATGAACATTCAGCTTTTCGAGATTTTCGTCCTTTTCGTTTCTGTATTCGGGGAAAATGTCAACTACTCTTGTGTCAAGTGAAAGAAGTCCCTCGTCAACGGCGAATCCGATTGCCGTCGAGGTGAAGCTCTTGCTTACCGAATAAACCATGTGAGGCGTATCAGGTGAATAAGGCTCCGCCCACGATTCAAAAGCAACCTTTCCCTCGCGGATAATCATAAGACTGTGAAGCTCAGTTCCGGTATCCTTAAAGTCCTTTATCATTTCTTCAATAACCTTTGAAGAAACGCCGACCTGCTCGGGATAATCTGCTCTCGGGAGCTTTAAGCTTGTTTTTGTATCCATAAATCTGCCTCCTGTTGTGACTGTGAATCAGTTTTTCTTTTCTCTTTTTTTATAAAGGAAAATCTGAGATGCGAGTATTGCACCGCCGCAGAGAATAACCGCGATTGCTCTGCCTGCCGTAAATTCAAACGAGAGTGTGACAGCCTTCTTTGCTCCGACAGTAAGATTGTCAAACGATGACTGCAGATTGAATCTTGCGCTGTCAAGCTGTGAAAGCGAAGCTGATTTTTTCAGAATTGTCTTTGCGTCATTCAGCGCGAGCTTGAATGATTTTTCAGTATCCGTTGTGTAAGAGGCTGTGTCCGTACCAGAATAAAGATTAACATACCTTTCAAGCTTTGCTTTTGCTGTATCGGTTTTCTGAATATATTCCGATAAATCCTGCGGATAATCCGTTTCTATTATGCTGTATCCGCGTGAGATAAGGTCGTCCCAGCCCGTTTCGTTGTCGGTGCGTTTGCCGCAGCGGCCGCCGGTCATGGAAACCATAGCCTTGCAGCCCGAATCAAAACGCTTCATGAGAAAATTATCGTAAAGCACGCCGTGACCGTTTTTGCTGCCGAGTTCAACCGTTCCGATGCTGTTTTCCCTGCAGTCCTTTACCGTGCCTGTGGCAAGAAAAATGATGTTTCCCTGATAATTGCCGCAGTAAATCACGCCCTGTTCCGCTCCGACGGTTTCAAGAATAACCCTGTTTTTGTCAGAAAATCTGAAAATGACTCTGTCAAGTATATTCAGCGCCTTTACCTCTGCGAGAACCTTCTGAAAATCGGCACATCTGAGGTTAAGCATAAGAGCCGCATCGGTTCCGGCGGCAGCGGCAGCGTCCTCAAGAGAAGCGGGATGAAAGTCGGTTTTTCCGTTTTTGGAGGTGCCGTTTGCCGAGCGCAGATACATATTTTTAAGCTCCGCAAGAGTGAAATCTCCGACATTACCCGTAACGGTTTTGCCCGAGGCGTCAACGCACATCCTGTCGGTTGTTTCGTCAGCCATAAGCACGGTACCGTCATCGGCGGTGATTTTTATATCCACGCTTACAACGCCGAATTCTGCGGCGGTTCTTACAGCCTCGGCAGAGTTTTCGGGATAGCTGTGCCAGTCGCCGCGGTGGGCGATACAGACGATTTCCGTGTTGTCTGAGCTGAAGCATTCTGCGCGCTCATCGGCGCTGTATGCCCATGCGCTGACAGACAGAACGGATAAAGCAATCAAAGCGGCAAAGAAAACTGCAATTAATTTTTCTGTAAAACGAATCATTGGCTTCTCCCTGTGGAAAATATTTTTCATATACTGATTTATTATACCATATATTATTTTAAAATAAAAGAAAAAATTTTTTAAAAATAGGCAAACAAATGTTTGCTTTTTCTGAAAAGGTGTGTTATAATACAAATGTTCAGGTAACATGAAAGGAGTTTTACTATGGAAATAAATGAAACTCAGCGAAAAATATATGAATTTCTTGTAGAACGCAGCTCTGACGGCGTTCCGCCCTCGGTACGCGAAATCGGCGCTGCAGTCGGTCTGCGCTCGACCTCGTCAGTGCAGTCCAATCTTGACGCGCTTGAGGCGGCAGGCTATATTCAGCGCGACCCCATGCTTAAGCGTTCAATACGCATCATGGGTCAGGCTGAGAATATCACACAGGTTCCCATCCTCGGTACTGTCACCGCGGGTATGCCCATTCTTGCCGTTGAGCAGAT
>JAZUDP010000114.1:0-4760 GCA_045639705.1 Acutalibacteraceae bacterium | reverse complement strand
TAAGTCGTTTCTGCAATGCTGCTTTTAGTTTGCTCAAGCCATTTTAAAAGAAAATCAGCGAATAGAATGCTTTCATAATTATCGCAAATTTTATTTTTCCACTCTTGCAGAACTTCAACACGCTTTTTCTCTGCTTTGCGTTTGTTATTGCCGTCAATAGACAGATTAGTGTTTATCCATTTTTGTTTTCGTTTGCCGTTCTCTGACCAACTCAGAACAATATAATAATAGCCCTTCACTATATAAGGAAAAAAATCGCCGAAATTACACGGTCTGAAAAAATTGTTTACAGATTATTTACATTTGAACAAAAAGAAAAAGCCGCTGTGCAAAGAAACAAAAACAGTCAAGGTAACTACCTTGCTATAAATGTCCTTATGCACAACGGCTTCTGTTAAAGTTATGGATTACCAGTTAAATATCCGTACTTGTAATTCTAAGCATTTGACGGATGAGAGTGTAAAATGCTATACAATCTGATTGAAGAAATACCAGCACGCAAATGTTACAAATATGTAAATTCTCATTTTACGGCAAACTTATTATTTGAATTTCTCTGCCGATATTGTATAATGAGTTATCAGCAAAGAAAGGGATGATATGTGTGAAACTGCTTTATGCAGAGGATGAAAGGGAATTATCCGAAGCTGTTACGGATATTCTGACATATCACAATTACATAGTTGATACGGTTTATGACGGGGAAAACGCTCTCGCTTACGCTCAGAACGAAAGCTATGACGGGATAATTCTTGACATCATGATGCCCAAAATGAGCGGGCTTGATGTGCTGAAAAAGCTGCGTCAAAGCGGCTGCAATACGCCCGTGCTTTTGCTTACGGCAAAATCAGAGGTTGAGGATAAAATCGAAGGCCTTGACACGGGAGCGGATGACTACCTTGCAAAGCCGTTTGTTATGGGCGAGCTGCTTGCCCGAATCCGTGCCATGCTTCGCAGGCGTGAAAACTTTGTCCCCGATATTCTTAAATGCGGAAATGTTTCGCTTAATTTAAGCAATTACAATCTTTGTTCCGACAGCGGTGCGGTTACGCTGACAAAGCTTGAATTTCAGATTATGGAGCTGCTTATGCAGAACCGCGGCGTTTATTATTCCACCGAATCCATTTTCGAAAAGGTATGGGGCTATGATTCCGATGCGGATATCGGCGTTGTATGGGTATATATCTCTTATCTGCGAAAGCACCTTGAAACGCTGAACGCCAACGCGCAGATAAAAGTCAGGCGCAATATCGGCTATACTCTGGAGGTGTCAGAATGATTAAAACACTTCAGAAAAAATTCATCATCACCTCGATGACAGCTATTACCGTTCTGATTGTTGTTCTTCTTGGCGGAATCAACATTTTTAACATCAGCTCCGTTTCAAAACAGAATAAGAACACGCTTGATTTCCTTGTTTCAAGCTCAATGCCCGAGCAGCCTATGCGTCCCGACGGCATAAGACCTCCCGATAATAACGGAAGATTTGACATAAGACCTCCCGAAGAGGACAGACAGCAGTCGGCGGGTTATTTCAAGGTTTCCGAGGACGGAAACGGTAAAGTTATAAACATTGATGTCAGCAAAATTCCGTCTGTTACGCAGAGCGAAGCCAAAGAAATCTATGATAATATAACGGACAGCGAAGGAAAAACCGGAAGCTTTATATATAAGACAAGGATGCTGCCTGACGGTCTCGGCAGAGAAATATATTTTCTCAGTCTGAGTGAACAGAATTATTCCGTGTTCCGTGTGGCGCTGCTGTCCGTCGGAGCAGGCATTGTGTGCTGGGGACTTATGCTTCTGATTATTGTTCTGCTTTCACGAAAAGCCATACGTCCCATTGCGGAAAATCTTGAAAAGCAGAAGCAGTTTATCACCGATGCAGGACATGAGATTAAAACTCCGCTCGCAATTATCATGGCAAATACCGAAGCACTTGAGCTTCACAACGGAGAAAACAAGTGGACGGGCAACATTAAAAATCAGACACTTCGGCTTAACGGGCTTATGCAGAATCTTCTGCTTCTCGCCAAAGCGAACGGAAGTGAAGCACCGATAAAAAAAGAAAGTGTTTCATTATCGGATATTGTCATTCAGACCGTCGACTCTTTCAGCGAGTCGGCGAAAAAAAGAAATCTTTCCTTTAAATCCGATATCGAAAGCAGCGTTATTATTGAAGTGGATAAGGAACAGATAACAAGCCTTGCTTCAATTCTGATTGACAATGCGGTTAAATACGCCTGCAAAAACAGCGACATAGAAATAAAACTGAAAAAGGATAAAAATGCAGTCCTTTCGGTTAAGAACAAGTGCGATGCCCTGCCTGAATGTCTGCCCGAAAATCTTTTTGACAGGTTTTACCGCGGCGACAGCGCAAGAACGCAGAAAAGCGGCGGATACGGTATCGGTCTTTCATCTGCAAAAGCCATTACAGAGCTTCACGGCGGAACAATCACCGCGATGTATTCAGACGGAAATATTATCAGCTTTGAAGTGAAATTATAAAAGTTCATAAATTGTTTACAGACACTTGCGTTTTGCAGGTGTCTTTTCTAATTTTCGGCTAAGGTTCACGGTATATCATGTATTCATAAAATACAGAAAGGAGAAAAAACATGGATTTTCGTCATGAGTGGAAGCACGAAATCAATTATTCTGATTTGCTTATTCTCAGACAGCGGCTTCGTGCCGTGGCAAAGCCCGACGAACACTGCATAAACGGAAAATATGAGATTAGAAGCCTTTATTTTGACAATCTTTACGACACCGCACTGAGGGAAAAAATCGACGGCGTGAACAGACGCGAAAAGTTCAGAATACGTTACTACAACGGCGACACCTCATTTATCGCACTTGAAAAGAAAAGCAAGCTAAACGGCCTGTGTCAGAAAAGTGAAGTTCAGATTTCAGCGGAAGAAGCGCAGGAAATCGTTGACGGAGACTACAGGTGGATGCTTAAAAGCGGCAGACCTCTTGTTGAAGAATTGTATTCAAAAATTCTTTCAAAGGGTCTTAAACCGAAAACCATTGTGGACTATACCCGCGAACCGTTCACATTCCCCGCAGGAAATGTTCGCGTGACAATGGACTACAATATCCGCACGGGTCTTGACTGCACGGACTTTCTTAATCCGGAATGCGTTACTGTTCCCGCAGGATACTCACCGATTATTCTCGAGGTGAAATGGGACGAATTTCTGCCCGATATAATTCGGGACGCGGTTCAGCTTACGGGGCGCAGTTCCTCGGCTTTTTCCAAATATGCAGTTTGCAGAATTTACGGTTAAATAATTTTTAAAGGAGATTAATTATTATGATTTCATTCAACGACATTTTTAAATCAAGCTTTCTTGAGAACATCACAAGCGTCAGCATCCTCGATATGGCAGTCGCTCTTGTGCTTGCCTTCGGTCTGGGACTTTTTATTTTCCTTGTATACAAAAAGACCTATCAGGGCGTTATGTATTCGTCGAGCTTCGGCGTTACACTCGTTGCTCTTACAATGATTACGACCGTTGTTATCCTCGCGGTAACATCAAATGTTGTTCTTTCCCTCGGTATGGTCGGTGCCCTTTCAATCGTCCGTTTCCGCACGGCAATCAAGGAGCCTCTTGACATTGCGTTTCTGTTCTGGTCGATTGCAGTCGGCATTGTACTTGCCGCGGGCATGATTCCTCTTGCGGTTGTCGGCAGCGTTATCATCGGCGTTATTCTTATCGTTTTTGTCAACAAAAAATCGCACAGAAATCCGTACATTATCGTTGTTTCCTGCGTTAATCACGACAGCGAGGTTGATGCCACACGCTTCCTCGACAGCGTAACCGAAAAGTGCGTTATCAAAAGCAAAACCGTTCAGGCAGGCTCAATCGAGCTGAATATGGAAATCCGTCTCAAAGAAGACAACACGGATTTTGTAAATATGCTCGTAAACATGAACGGCGTAAACAGCGCAGTGCTCGTAAGCTACAACGGCGAATACATGGGTTAAGGTGATAGAATGTCAACACACAAAAGCTTTGATAAAATATGCTGTGTTGTTCTCGCCCTTGTTCTGATTATTACCGTACTGTTTGTGAACGGAGAAAAATTCGGAATAAAAACCGCTTCAAAAGCTCTCGGATATGAAGAAAAACTGTTTGATAATTCGGTTGTTCATACGATGGATATTGTCATAGACGACTGGGATTCTTTTCTTGAAACCTGCACTAACGAGGAATACACAAACTGCTCGGTTGTTATCGACAACGAAGCCTTTAAAAATGTTGCTCTGCGTGCAAAGGGAAACACATCGCTTACCAATGTCAAAAATTACGGCAACAACCGTTACAGCCTTAAAATCGAGTTTGACAAATACGACAGCACAAACACCTATTACGGACTTGATAAGCTGTGCCTCAACAACATCATTCAGGACAACACCTATATGAAGGACTATCTGACATATACGATGATGGGTGAATTCGGTGTTGCTTCTCCGCTTTGCAGTTATGTATATATCACAGTGAAGGGCGAGGACTGGGGACTTTTTCTTGCGGTTGAAGGCATAGAGGATTCTTTTTTACAGAGAAACTACGGTAGTGAAAACGGCGACCTTTACAAGCCCGACAGTCAGCAAATGGGCGGCGGCAGAGGCAACGGCAAAGGCTTTGATATGGAGGATTTCAACGAGAAATTCAACAAATCCGAAGAGGAACAGACAACGCAGGCTGACAGTAAATCCAATATTCCAAATAACAGTGCCGAAATAAAATACATGG
>JAZUDP010000113.1:0-2616 GCA_045639705.1 Acutalibacteraceae bacterium | reverse complement strand
AAAATCTCAACCGCTCTTGTCACATAACCGCAGATTCCGTCCTCCCAGCTTTCAAGAGCCGTCCACGCCTTTTCGCGTTTGATCCTTGTATCTCCGCTGATGTACTTCATGTATTCCATGTTCATCAGCTTTTCGTTAATGCGGGAATAAAACCACACATTGTTCATTTCTCTGAAATGGCGGAAGTAGTACTGGTCTGCAAACCACCGTGCATATCCGAAAACGATTATTACAACCGAGAGCAGAGAGATCACCGTTACCATATAAATCGCCGTTAAACTGTCGGATGAAGTGTCACCCTCAATGCAGTCGAGCACAAATTTGGGCAGATATGCCGTAATAACCGAGGTTATTGCCGCAAGCGGTGCCGAGGCAATGTCACACGGAATAAATCTTTTGTCATAGGCGTTATGCTCTTTTATCATGAATTTAAGATTGCTGATAACGCCGTATTTTTTGTCTTTGTTTTTTGACATCTGTTTTCCTCCTGTAAATATTTTGTAGTATAAAAAAAGACACACCGATAGCCGATGTGCCTATGATAAATAATATTCTGTTCGTATTCAACGGGTTTTGCAAAGGTGATAATTTCAAATACAAAAGTGATTAAATCTTGTCATTGCAAAGAATAACCGAAAGAACAAATTCACCGTTTTCTGCTTTAACAGACAGCGTTCCGGAATATTTTTCCGCAATCGCCTCAATACTTTTCAGACCGTAGCCGTGATTACTCGCATCTGTTTTTGTGGTTTTCATACTGCCGATTTCAAAATCAGCGGAAACGGAATTTTTCACCTCAACCGAAAGCATATCACCGTAAGTAATAACACTTAAAAGTACTTGTCTGTTCTCCTGCTTTGCCGCCGCTTCAACAGCATTGTCAAGGGCGTTGCCCACAAGAATTCCGATGTCAATGTCGTCAATCTGAATCGGTGAAGCTATACGCACATAAGGAATGATTTCAACCTGCTGAGTTTTTGCCAGTGCGATTTTTGAGCTTATCACGGCATCAAGGGCGGCATTTCCCGAATAAGCCGTATTCTTCAATCCGTCAAAGTTAAAGCTTTTTTCTATAAGCTCCGCCGCACTTTCCACTCCGTTTTCCCGAAGCGAAGCCATCAATGAAGTGTAAAGGTTTTTGGAATCGTGACGGAATTGCTTCAGCTCCTCCTGTGCGGCAAACAGCTCGGAATAGTGTGCTCTTTCAAGGGCAAGCATTGATTTTGTCCGTTCAAGCTCTGCCCTTTCCTCATAAAAATCTTCCTGCTTATTGATGATAAAGAATGTACTCATATTTGCGGCAAGAAGAAGTAGTGAACAGATTACCGTTGGAATATAATAAGCCTCATTTCCGTTCCGGTATATCAGAAAGAAGAAAAGGAAAAGAGCAAACATACTTGCCGCAGGCAGTGCGGATATACCGATTACAAAAACTGGAGGAAGCTTTGTTTTTCGGTTTTTTCCGCTTCGAATCATTTGTTCAAACAGCAAGGTGAGAAAAAGCGAAATAATAAGCGAAAGCGTATTCAGCTGAATGCTGGATTTCGTTTCGTCTATGGAGACGCCCGAAACGGTACAAACACCATAGATACCAACGGTTTCTGCTGCGATGGTTATGGCGAGAAACAATAAGCATAAAAGCAGTTTTTTCAAAAATCCGAAATCAAAAATCAGCGTTATCAGGAACACAGAAGTGAAATAGAACAGAGACATATAAGGCGTCATGCTGAAAATAAAAGTCATTCCGCCTTCAAGGAGCATTGCTGCGATAATAACAGGAATACTGACAGATTTTTTAAATTATACCTTCCCGAATTTGCTGAACAACATATACGCAATAAATATTTCAAACATTCCCGATAAAGCAGTTGCAGCTTCTTTCATCACCAAAGAACTCCTTTCAGATAATCATCAAATATTCTGAGTGCCTGAGTTTTTCTTCGTTGACTGACGGGAACGGCGGTGCCGTTATTCAGCGTTACGCTTTCTTTATCAAAACGGCGGATTCGGCTCATATTCACAATAAAGCCCTGATGCGTCTGCACAAATCCGTGCGTGGAAAGCATTTCATAAATATCGCTGAGTTTGGCAACGCTTTCATATTTACCGTTGTCCGTATAAATCATTACATGGCGGTTATAGCCCTCACAGTACAGTATGTCATTGATGCAGATAACCGCTCTGTCGCTCAAAAATCCCGAGGGCAGAAAAGAATGAAGCGAGTTGTATTTGCTTATTGCACGGACAAAAATACGCTTGAATTCAAGCTCGGTGATGGGCTTTACCATAAAGTGCAAAGCCTCAACGCTGAACGCCTCAAATACATAGTCCGGATGGTTGGAAACAAAAATGATAATGGCATTGGGATTAAGCCGCCTTACCGTTTGAGCAACCTTAAGGCCGTTTACGGAACCAAGCTGAATATCCATAAAAAGTATGTCATAACTGATTCCCGACATACAGTCTTTTATCAGATCATTGCCGCTGAAACGTGAAACGATTTCAGGCTTCTGCGTAAGCAGAAAGAAACCGTTTATGTAGTTCCTGATTATCTCGTGCTGACTTTTATCGTCATCACAAATGCAGATGTGCATCTTAATTCACCTCAATATTACA
>JAZUDP010000112.1:0-2920 GCA_045639705.1 Acutalibacteraceae bacterium | reverse complement strand
CGACATGGCTACGATCCGACTTCTCCGCAGAGCGGAGATGTTGCCTCGGACGACAGCTTCGGCGGAGATGTAATCCCCGTTGACAGCGGAGATGTTTCAACAGGCGACGATACAGATGTTCCCGTTGACGGCGGAGATGCTTCAGGCGATACAGGCGCGGCAGATGATACAGCCGCAGCGGATACAAATACAGATGCAGGCTCATCATCTGCAGCTTCAGATTCAGCGGCTGACGCAGGCAAACCCGCTGACAGCAAGCCGGCAAGTGCTGCAAGCATGAGCAAGGCTCAGGTAATTGCACTTTTCAATAACGCTGCAAACACAGCAAAATCAAGTGCAAAGTCAATCAAGCAGAATTACACAAAGAACACACAGGTAAGCGGTATTGAGCTTAAGAACAAGATGCTCGCAAGTCTTGCCGACAGCCTTATCAAGGCAAACATGGGCGAAGACAAAACAAAACATGACAAAACCTATACAACAGCCGGCGACAAAAACGGTTATTTCCCTGTTGCAGGTCAGACTTGGGCAAGTAAGCTCACAGATGCTGATGTCAAGTCAGCGGATATCAAGGAAAACGGCGCTAATTATGATGTTGTAATCAAGCTTGTTGACGATACACAGGCTAACCTTAAGGTCGGCGAGGGCCATGCGGGTAAAGCTATCTCTCTTGTTACAAAAGAGCAGATTGTTGAGGGCGCGGGCAGCGCAGGTATGGCTGTTATCAAGGAAGAGTCCATCAAGGTAACACATTCAGGCTGCGTTATCAAGGCAACAATCGACAAGGCAACGGGCAAGATGAAGACAGCTAACTACTACCGTGTATGGAAGCTTCAGCTTACGGCGCTCGGCATTGATATCGGTATTTCTTTCGGTATTGAAGAAGATTTCGTTATCAACTGGTAAGAATAAGTATATTTCGGGAGTATCCTTGTGATACTCCCGTTTTTTCTTGCATTACGGAATGTTTTGTGATATTATATGCAAAGTGTTTAATTTAGTCAGAAAATCAGATTGAAGGGAGCCGGTACAGTGAGAAGCAGAAAAGCCTTATTGAATACAATTGTTTCGCTGCTTCTGCAGCTTGTAACCGCTGTATGCGGCTTTATTGTTCCCCGTCTTATCATCGGCACATACGGCTCCGATGTCAACGGCCTGATTTCGTCAATTACACAGTTTCTCAGCTATATTACTCTTTTCGAGGCAGGTGTCGGCGGCGTTGTACGCGCGGCACTTTACAAGCCGCTTGCTGACGGCGATTTACCCAGGCTGAGCGGTATAGTTTCCGCTACGGAGAACTTTTTCAGAAAAATCGCTTATATATTCATAGTATACATGGGTGCTGTAGCCTGTGTTTACCCGCTGATTGTAAACAGGAGCTTTGGCTGGACATATACCGCGTCCCTTGTGGTTATTATCGGCGCAAGCACATTTGTCCAGTATTATTTCGGACTGACCTACATGGTATTTCTTCAGGCCGACCAGAAGCGGTACATTACGTCAACAGTACAGATAATCACAATTATCCTCAACACGCTGTCCGTTCTTCTGTTTGTAAAGTTTGGCGCGTCCATCCATGTTCTGAAGCTCGGCACCGCGGCTGTTTATATTCTCCGTCCGATTGCACTGAATATCTATGTAAAAAAGAAGTACGGAATAATCCGCAAGGCGGAGCCTGACAACAGCGCCATAAGTCAGCGGTGGGACGGCCTCGGTCACCATATTGCGTATTTTGTAAATCTTAATACCGATGTAGTAATACTTACTCTGTTTTCAAAAATTTCAGGGGCGTTTTCTATTGCCGAGGTTTCCGTTTATACCGTTTATTACGGGGTTGTCAACGGAGTTCACAGTATTACAACCGCCCTTTCAACGGGTATGGAGGCCGCGCTCGGCAACATGCTTGCAAAAGGAGAAAAAGAGAATCTGAGGGAAAAATTCGGTCTGTACGAGTTTCTTTCCTACGGAGTTACAACATTCTTTTTTACATGTACGGCAATTCTTATTGTTCCGTTTGTCAGCGTATATACAAAAGGCATAACCGATGCCGAATATATCAGACCGGCATTTGCTTATCTTCTTGTTGCGGCTTACGCGGCATACACTATACGCCTGCCTTACAACAATCTTACTCTCGCGGCGGGACATTACAGGCAGACCCGGAACGGCGCTTTTGTTGAAGCCGGTATTAATGTCATTGTTTCCGCTGTACTTGTTTATTTCCTCGGAATAATCGGTGTTGCAATCGGAACTCTTGCGGCAATGACCTTCCGTACAGTTCAGTACGCGTGGTATCTTTCAAAAAATATCCTTGTCAGGAGCTTTTCAATTTTTCTGAAAAGGGTAGGAGTATCGCTTGCCTGTGTTGCGGTAAGTCTTTTGCTTTCCGCGGTCATTCCGCACATTGCAGTTGATTCATATTTCACATGGTGTGTTTTTGCTGTTCAGACCGCATTGATTACGCTTTCGGTTACGGCTGCGATTAATTTTTTCTGTTTCAGAAAAGATTTCATCGGACTCGCACGGTTTATCAGGAAAATATTGTTTTCTAAAATTTTAAAGAAAAAATAAGCATATATTCAACTGAATTTAATGCGCCAAAAAACACAATATATAGTATGAAAGTATAAAAAAGGCCTATATGAAACAAGGAACACTCGGAAGAGTTGAGTTATAACGGAAAAAGTTCAAAAAAATTCCTCAAAAAGTGTTGACATTTCAAAAAGTCTTTGTTATAATGACAAAGCTTTCGCAAGAGAGCTTAAGCTCTTCTTAAGAAAGCGGAGAATGCACCTTGAAAATTAAACAACGATGAAAAAGAAAACCCTTAAAGATTTCTTTAAAAGTTTTGCTAAAGCAGAACGTACAAACAGAATTCTGGTAAACGGAATTAAAAAGTCAGTGAATGACGAAATGAGCG
>JAZUDP010000111.1:0-14989 GCA_045639705.1 Acutalibacteraceae bacterium | reverse complement strand
CAACAAAGGTTATGGCAAAGATGAAGGAAAAGAACAATCTTAAATAATCCGGAGAATTAATTACTATGGAAAAAATGTGGGCGGGAAGATTTCAGAAGGCTCTCGACAAGGAAGCCGACGATTTCAATTCTTCCATTCATTTCGATTGCAAAATGTATAAGCAGGACATCACCGGCTCGATGATGCACGCCGCAATGCTCGCGGCTCAGGGCATTATCGGCGAAGATGACTGCGATAAAATCACAGCGGGTCTTCAGTCTATTCTTGACGACCTGAACAGCGGAGCGCTTCAGTTTGATATGGACGCCGAGGACATTCATATGTTTGTCGAGTCCGAGCTGACAAAGCGTATCGGCGATACGGGCAAGAAGCTCCATACCGCGCGAAGCCGCAATGACCAGGTTGCTGTTGATATCAGGCTGTATCTGCGTGACGAGGCGGCGGAAATAATCGGTCTGATTAAGAATCTGCTTGACGCAATACTCCTGCAGGCGAAGGCTCACAAAACAACGATTATGCCCGGTTATACCCACCTGCAGAGGGCGCAGCCGATAACTTTTGCCCATCATCTTCTTGCTTACGCCATGATGTTCACACGCGACATTTCACGGCTTGAGGATGCGGTAAAGAGAATGAATTATTCGCCTCTCGGTTCATGCGCTCTTTCGGGTACTACATACAACACTGACCGTTATCTTGTTGCCGAAAAGCTCGGCTTTGACGGAATAACCCTCAACAGCATTGACGGCGTTTCAGACAGAGATTTCTGCGTTGAGCTTATGAGCGCGTTCGCGACAATAATGATGCATCTTTCCCGTTTCTCGGAGGAGGTTATCCTCTGGTCAAGCTGGGAGTTCAAGTTTGTTGAGCTTGACGACAGCTACACCACCGGCTCAAGCATCATGCCTCAGAAGAAGAACCCCGACATGGCGGAGCTTGTAAGAGGCAAGACGGGCAGAGTGTACGGCGACCTTTTCACAATGCTTACAGTTCTCAAGGGTATTCCGCTTGCATACAACAAGGACATGCAGGAGGACAAGGAGTGCATATTTGACAGCATTGAAACAGTTAAAAAATGTCTTAAGGTTTTCGCTCCCATGATTTCCACAATGACTGTTCTTACCGACAATATGTATTCGGCGGCACAGAAGGGCTTTATCAACGCAACAGACCTTGCTGATTACCTTACAAAGAAGGGTATGCCTTTCAGAACCGCATACAAGAATGTTGGTCAGATTGTTGCTTACTGTATCGAAAAGGGCTATGTGCTTGAAACAATGCCTCTTGAGGATTACAAAAAATACAGCGAGCTTTTCGAGGAAGACCTGTTCGAAGAAATTTCACTTGAAACCTGCGTTAAGAAGCGTATTTCCGCAGGCGGAACAGGACTTGAATCCGTTGAAAAGCAGATTGAATATGTAAGCGAATTTATAAAATAAATATTCTGATATAATTTGCAGGGGCGGCCATTGGTCGCCCGTCAGATTTAATAAGGTGATTGATATGGTTAATTTAAAAGGAAAAGATTTTTTAAAACTTCTTGATTTCACATCTGAAGAAATTCAGTATTTCCTTGACCTTGCCGCCGATTTAAAGGCAAAGAAAAAGGCGGGTATTCCCCACAGAATGCATGAGGGGAAAAACGTTGCTCTTATCTTTGAAAAGACAAGCACAAGAACGCGCTGCAGCTTTGAGGTTGCCGCAAGCGACCTCGGCATGGGCTCGACCTATCTTGCGGAGGGTTCTCAGATAGGTAAGAAGGAAAGCATCGCCGACACTGCCCGCGTACTTGCTTCAATGTTTGACGGCATCGAATACCGCGGCTACGGTCAGGAGATAGTTGAGGAGCTTGCAAAGTATTCCAAGGTTCCCGTATGGAACGGACTTACAAACGAGTTCCATCCGACGCAGATCCTTGCCGACTTCCTTACAATAAAGGAGCATTTCGGTTATCTTAAGGGAATAAATTTCGTCTATATGGGCGACGCGAGATATAACATGGGCAACTCTCTCATGGTCGGCTGCGCAAAAATGGGTGTGAACTTCACCGCCGCAGCACCGAAGAAATATTTCCCCGACCAGGCTCTTATTGACACATGTCTTGAAATCGCTGAGAAAACAGGTGCGGAGCTTAAGTTTATTGAAGACCCGATTGAGGCTGTCAAAGGCGCAAATGTAATTTATACCGATGTATGGGTATCAATGGGCGAGCCTGTTGAGGTATGGGAGGAGAGAATCAATGACCTTGCTCCCTATCAGGTAAACAGGACGCTTATGGACGCCGCCGCGGAAAACTGCGTATTCATGCATTGCCTTCCCGCATATCACGACCACAAGACAGCTGTCGGAAAGGAAATGGGCGAAAAATTCGGAAGAGAAGCAATGGAGGTTACCGACGAGGTATTTGAAAGTGAAAAATCCATTGTATTCCAGGAAGCCGAAAACAGAATGCATACAATCAAGGCTGTCATGGCAGCTACCTTATAAAAACAAGTCCTGCGAAATGCAGGACTTTTCTTGATATTTGTATAAAAATGTGATAGAATATGCGGAAAAGGGGGCAATGACATGAATAAACCCGTTGGGAAGCAGAGAACTTTTTATTATGACCTGCTTCGTGTTCTGGCTACCACCGCCGTAATTCTGATTCATGTATCAGGTTCGAAGTTTTATTCCGGAGACCCGCTTTCGTTAAGCTGGCAGGTATATAATTTCTATGACGGAATCGCGAGATGGTGCGTTCCGATTTTTGTTATGATAAGCGGTGCGCTGTTTCTGAAAGCGGAAGTGAAGCTCGAAAAGCTTTTTAAAAAGAATTTACTCAGAATAGTAACAGCTTTTATATTCTGGTCTGTTGCTTACGGAGTGTTTGAGATAACCGTAAAAAATCGCAGTGTTAAGTTTGCGCTCGGTGATATGCTTGTCGGTCACTATCATATGTGGTTTCTCTTTATGATAGCGGGCTTGTATCTGACAGTCCCGCTTCTGAAAAAAATAACCGAATCTCAGAAGCTTGTTAAGTACTTTCTGATACTTTCGCTGATTTTTTCCGTAATCATTCCGCAGGGAATAAGCTTTGTTTCCCTGTTCATTCAGAGCCTCGGCGATGCATTCAACAAAATAATTGACAATATCGGCTTAAAAATAGCTGTAGGCTATTCCGGATACTTTGTTCTCGGATATTTTCTTTCAAAGGCTGAACTCAGCTCAAAGCAGAAAAAGCTGATTTACATTCTCGGTATTCTCGGTTTTGCCGGTACAGTCGGATTTTCTTCCGCAATTTCGATAATAATGCATAAGCCGATTGATATTTTTACCGATTATTTTTCTTTAACCGTTCTTCTTGAAAGCATTGCTGTATTTGTATTTTTTAAATATTTAAATCCGAAGCTTTCGGAAAAATCAGCAGGAATTATAAGCAGACTGTCAAAATACAGCTTCGGCGTATATCTTGTTCATCCGATGATTCTTGAAACATTTGATAAGCTCGGACTGAATGTACAGTCATTTACCACGGTGCTTTCAATTCCTGTTATTATGATTGCCGCGGCAATAATATCTCTTGCGGTATCCGCGTTGCTGAACCGCATACCTGTTCTGAAAAAATACATAGTATAACAAAAAAGCTCCGAACTGAATCGGAGCTTTTGGCGTTTATGAGAAATACAATGTTATGCTCTTACCGTCGCGGTTCGCCTTTTCGGTAAGGTTCAGACCGACATTCATAAGGAACGCGCCTGAGTAAACCTCGCCGTCGTTCTTGCAGGTGTAATATCTGTCGGGGTCAAGTCCCTTGAACTTTACGAAGCAAAGGCTGTTCGGATTCGCTCTCATGCAGACAAGCGTGAACATGAAGCTCTGTCTGTCGGGAGCAACGATTTCCCATGCCGCGTTGAACGCGTTGTCAAAGGGGCTGATAATTCTGTAAAGGTCGCCGTCGCGGATAAGACGGTAGGTTCTGTGATATTCCGCAACCTGTGCCTTGACGGTTTCTCTTTCCGTGTCGGTAAGCTTTCTCGGGTCAAGCTCATAGCCGAAGGTTCCCCACAGCGCAACATTGCCCTTTGTTTCGTAGCCCGTTCTTCCGCAGGCGGAAACATGAGCGCTCTGACATGATGCGGGATAGCACATCGAAGTGCCGAACTGAATGTAAAGACGCTCAATCGGGTCGGTGTTGTCGCTTGTCCATATCTGCGGAGAATATGCGAGCATTGCGGGGTCAAAGCGACCGCCGCCGCCCGAGCAGCCCTCAAAGAGAATGTCGGGGAAGGTGGTAACAAGTCGGTTCATAAGGTCATATGTGCCGAGAATGAAGCGGTGGAAGAATTCCTTCTTTCTTTCGGGCGGAAGAATTGCGGAGCCTGCATCGGAAATGTTGCGGTTGAAATCCCACTTGACATAGTCAATCTTATTTGTGCTGAGTACGCTGTAAAGCTGATTCCAGATGTTTTCTCTTACATCCTCACGGGAAACGTCAAGAACATACTGGTGCCTGCCGAGCATCGGCTCACGGCTGTCAACATGAACGTGCCAGTCGGGATGCGCTCTGAAAAGCTCGGAATCGGGCGAAATCATTTCCGGTTCGTACCAGATGCCGAACTTAAGACCCTCGGCGTTGACCCCGTCAATCAGCGGCTTAAGTCCGCCGACAAGCTTCTCTTCGTTTACAAACCAGTCGCCGAGGCTGTTGGTGTCGTCATTTCTCTTACCGAACCATCCGTCGTCCATGACAAGCATTTCGATGCCCAGCTTCTTTGCTTCCTTTGCGAATGCTACAAGCTTGTCCTTGTCAAAATCAAAGTACGCGGCCTCCCAGCTGTTGATAAGCAGGGGACGCTTTTCCGTCTTATATTTTCCTCTTATAAGATTGTTGTTGTAGAAACGGTGGAAAATGCGGCTCATTTCGCCGATGCCTTTGTTGGTATATACGCATACAACCTCGGGAGCGTAAAATTCCTCGCCTGCGCCGAGCGTCCATTCAAAGTCGTTGGGATTGATACCCATAATAAATCTTGTTGAGCAGTTGTGGTCACATTCGGCAAGAGCGGAGAAATTACCCGAATAAACAAGATTGAAGCCGTAAACCTCGCCGCTGTCCTCTGTTGCGTCATGCTTAACAAGAGCCGCAAAGGGATTCTGCGAATGCCCCGAAACACCGCGTCTGCTTTCCGCACCCTGCACACCGTGAGCAAGAGGACGGCGTTCGATGTTGCGCTCCTTGACATGTCTGCCCCAGAGAGTAATCATGTCGTAATCCATGGTCGGAAAATCGTTGCATGCGCTCATTACTCTTTCAAGATACATTGTTCTGTCAGAGGTGTTCTTAACGCGGACGCTTTTTGTCATTACGGGACATTTCTCAAAAACAGTGTAGACAAGCGTTACAAGTGCGCCCGTAACCTTGTCAACCGCGTCGATTTCAAGCGTTTCAGCCTCGCATTCGCAGTTGGCGTACGTTGACGGCATATTCGGAATTTCCTTTTTACCCTTGTAGATTCTGTGGTCTGCATAGCGGATATCAGTAACCGTATCGCCGTTGGCGTTCCTTATCGCAAGCGCGGAAATTCTGAAATCGCCTGCGCCGTTGCAGCCGTATTCGATGGGAGCTGTATCGGGAGAAAAGCCGTGTTCACCGATAACGGGATTGACAGGGGAGAATGACGCGCTGGGATTGCGCTTCATGAAGCCCTTGAAATTCATATCGGGTATCTTTGCGCCGTAGTAGAGTCCGAGAAGATAGTTCTCTTCATATATACCGATAACATACGATGTGTCGGATGTATCAAGCTTAAACATTCGTTTTTCGCTGTCAAAAATAATGCTCATCAAATCATTCCTTAAATATTTTTGGCGTTTTATTCAAACACTATATTAATAATATTGTTTTATAAATATTTTGTCAATTTGTTTAAAGAAAAAAGTTGATTTTCAGGTGACAATTTCTGTTTTTTATTGTATAATAAGCTCATAAAATGAAAAATTATGCCGTCAGGAGGAAAAAAGATGAATAAAGAAAAAGCCGCAAAAATTCTTCCCGTTATTGCCGCGATTCTCGTTGTTTCGGTGGTAATAGGATGTATTTCGCTGAAATCAAAGAACAAAGAAAAGAATAATGAGGAAATAACAGTTCCGTATAGTGAAAACGTATATACCTTTGAAGAATATGAACCGACGGAAGCGGAGACTGCATGGTACAGTATCCTTTCATCCGAACCGACAGCACAGACACAGACCACTTCCGAAAAGAAATCCGAAAAGGAAACGGAATCGGATACAGAAGCCTCAAAAAAACCGGAGACTTCCGAAGATAAGGCAACAGAAAAGAAAACAGAAAAGGATAAGGACGGGACTACGGAAAAACCCACCTCAAAAACAACTACCTCAAAAAAATCCACTACAACCAAGGCCTCTACATCGAAAAAGACAACTACAACCGAAAAGGTTACGGGCGCAACCTACATTAAGGGTATCCTTGTAGTAAACAAGAGCTATGCGCTTCCGTCGAGCTATGCTCCGGGAGTAAATGCGGAGGCAAAGAAGGCTTTTGACCGTATGGCTGCCGATGCCGCCAAAGAGGGACTCGATTTATGGATAAGGTCGGGCTACAGAAGCTACAGCAGACAGAAGGAAATCTATAATAACTATGTTGCTGAGGACGGAAAGGCGGCGGCTGACAGATATTCCGCCCGTCCCGGTCATTCAGAGCATCAGACAGGACTTGCCTTTGATGTTAACTCGTTAAGTCAGAGCTTTGAAAATACCGCCGAGGGCAAATGGCTTGCAAAGAACTGCTGGAAATACGGCTTTATCATCCGCTATCCCAAGGGCAAGGAAAGCATCACAGGCTATATGTACGAGCCGTGGCACATCAGATATCTCGGCGCGGACAACGCAAAGGCTGTTCACGACAGCGGACTTACGCTTGAGGAATATCTCGGTGTGGATTCAAAATATAAAAACTGATTTCTGAGGTACCTTTATGAGAATGTACGACATAATTCAGAAAAAACGCAACGGCGGCGAGCTTACCGATGAAGAAATAGAATTTTTTATCGCCGGTACGGTTGACGGAAGTATTCCCGATTATCAGCTTTCGGCGCTGCTTATGGCAGTTTATTTTGTCGGCATGAATGACCGTGAGATTTCCGTGCTTACTCAGGCAATGGCTCACTCGGGCGATACGGTTGACCTCAGCGCTGTTGACGGCTTCACCGTTGATAAGCACAGCACAGGCGGCGTGGGCGATAAGACAACGCTTATTGTCGCTCCTATCGTTGCGGCTCTCGGCGGCAAGGTTGCCAAAATGTCGGGCAGAGGTCTCGGTCACACGGGCGGCACTGTCGATAAGCTTGAAGCGATAGAGGGCTTCAGAACCGAGCTTCCGCGCGATGACTTTTTCAGACAGGTTAATGAAATCGGTATCAGCGTTATCGGTCAGTCGGGCAATCTTGCCCCTGCCGATAAAAAGCTTTACGCACTCAGAGATGTTACGGCAACCGTTGAAAGCATTCCGCTTATCGCCTCAAGCATAATGAGCAAAAAGCTTGCCGCAGGCTCGCAGGGCATTGTGCTTGATGTTAAAACAGGCAGCGGTGCTTTTATGAAAACTCCCGAAGACTCCGCCGCTCTTGCGGAGGAAATGGTTAAGATAGGCACAGCCGCAGGCAGAAAGGTTACGGCGGTAATCACAAACATGGATGTTCCTCTCGGCAGAGCTGTCGGCAACAGCCTTGAGGTTATCGAAGCGGTTGAAACGCTTAAGGGAAACGGCTGCGGCGACCTTTCCGAGGTATGCTTTGAGCTTGCCGCAAATATGCTCATGCTTGTCAACGGCGGAGCATATGAAGAAAATATGAAAAAAGTCAAAGCCGCGGTTTCCGACGGCACCGCACTTGAAAAGCTTAAGCAGATGGTAAAATATCAGGGCGGAAATCCCGAATGGATTGAAAGTACCGACATGTTCCCGAGGGCTCAGACCGTTTATGAGCTTAAGAGTGAAAAATCGGGTTATATCAGCCGCATGGACGCTGAAAAAATCGGTATTGCCTCCGTCATTCTCGGCGCAGGCAGGGAGAAAAAAGAGGACGCCGTCGATTTCAGCGCGGGAATCATCATAAACAAAAAGACGGGCGATAAGGTCGAAGCGGGTGAGACGCTCGCACTTTTCCATACAAACGATAAATCGAAAATTCCCGAATCGGAAAAGAAATACCTCTCGGCGCTTGAATTTTCGGATTCTCCCGTCGAAAAGCAGCCTTTAATTTATAAAACAATCACAGCATGAGGAAGTGAACCGGATGTCAACACCGCTTGCACAGCAGATAAGACCGTTATCTCTTGACGAGGTTGTCGGTCAGAAGCATCTGATAGGCGAAAATATGCCGCTCAGAAACATAATTGAATCGGGCGAGCTGCCGAATATGATTTTCTACGGACCGTCGGGCGTGGGCAAGACAACCGTTGCTTCAATCATTGCTAAAGCCACTAACCGCAAGCTCTGCAAGCTCAACGGCACAACGGCGGGTACAGCCGACATAAAGGCGATTGTTGCCGAGCTTGACACCTTCGGAGCGGAAAACGGCATTCTTCTTTATCTTGACGAGATTCAGTATTTCAATAAAAAACAGCAGCAGACCCTGCTTGAATATATCGAGGTCGGCTCGATAACTCTCATTGCATCCACTACTGAAAATCCGTATTTTTATGTATACAATGCAATCCTCAGCCGTTCAACAGTGTTTGAATTCAAGGCGGTAACTCCCGGGGAGATTGTGCCTGCCGTTGAAAGGGCATTCAGAATTGTCGGGGAACAGAACGGTTATAAAATAAATGCGGACGCGGAAACGGTAAAGTATATTTCAACTGCCTGCGGCGGCGATGTCCGCAAGGCGATAAACGCTGTTGAACTTTGCTCTCTGACAGTAAAGCCTGATGAAAACGGCGTGCTGAATGTGACCGTTGACGCGGCGAGAAGTCTTACTCAGCGCAGCGCAATGAAATATGACCGTGACGGCGATGAGCATTATGACATTGTTTCGGCTTATCAGAAATCAATGCGCGGCTCCGACCCCGACGCCGCAATTCATTATCTTGCAAGGCTGCTTGATGCGGGCGACCTGCCGTCGGCCTGCCGCAGACTTATGGTCTGCGCAAGCGAAGATGTCGGACTTGCGTATCCGATGATAATCCCCATTGTCAAGGCGGCGGTTGACGCGGCAATGATGCTCGGACTTCCAGAGGCACGCATTCCGCTTGCGGACGCGGTAATTCTTGTCTGCAATTCTCCAAAATCCAACTCGGCATACAAGGCGATTAATTCCGCGATGGCGGATGTTCAGAAGGGCAGGAGCGGACCGATACCCCGTCAGCTTCAGAATATGCATTATGACGGAGAGGATAATAAGAACAAGGGTCAGTTTTACATCTATCCCCATGATTATGAAAATCACTGGACATATCAGCAATACCTGCCCGACGCAATAAAAAATGTCAGATATTATGAATACGGAAACAATAAAAACGAGCAGGCGGCAAAGGAATACTGGGACAGAATAAAGAAACGGAAATAAAGGTGAATAATTATGATTCTGGATGTAATTAAAAGATTCTTTGCCATGCTCATGGTGATTTTTACCTGTGTACCGCAGGCAATGTTTGCTCCGAAGCAGCAGAAGGATGACAGCGTGCTGCTCAATGCGGTTATCATTGCCGATATACACACCGACGGTGACCCCACCCGCGACAGAAACAATCTGCTCCGTCAGGAGTTTACGGGACTTACCCGTTACTGCGGAAAAACGGACGCGCTTGTACTTGACGGCGATATCACAAACTGCGGCGACATAAAGGAATATATTAACATAAAATCAATGCTCAGAGCGTATGTTAAAACAAAACAGCTTGTTCCCGTAATGGGCAATCACGATTCATGGAATCAGAGCGACGACCCCGACTTTGAGGAAGCGACAAGACTGTTTCAGAGGTTCTGCAGATTCTGCAAAATAAAGACCGACAGAAATTATTATTCGATTGATATTAAGGGCTATAAATTTATTGTTCTCGGTACGGAGGCCCTTTCACACGATCAGGCGACATTTTCAGATGAACAGCTCGGCTGGCTCAGCTCCGAGCTTGAAGCTGAAGCTGGAAACGGAAAGCCCGTCTTTGTAATGTGCCATCAGACGCTTGGGGGCAGAAACGGAACCTCCGGAGCTGAAGACGGCGGATGTATAGGCAGTCAGAGTCCGCAGGTTGAGTCTGTTCTTAAGAAATATGCCGGCGGCATGACAATTCTCTACACAAGCGGACACATGCACGATATGGGCAAAAACAGCTTTGAGAAGGACGGCAATATTTATTACCTCAATCTTCCCGCGTTCCAGTATGACGGAGGAATCGGCTGCTCCGTAAAGGTGTATGAAGACAGAATCTCGCTTCAGTTTGTCGATTATCTCAACGGCACTGAGCTTGAGGATTACTGCTTTATGATAGAACTTTAAAAATGAATAAATGAATAACTCCGCTGACGCTTTCGGACTGAAAGCAACAGCGGAGTTGTTTTTGGTATGATGATTATTTTTTTATGTGGCTTCTTTTCATGAATGATGTTAGCGCTTTGGAGACAGCCGTTCCTATCACAAGGCATACAATCCATTCGATTACGGCGTTAACCGTTACAAGTGCGCCGATAATTACAGGGATATTTTCACCGAACTGACGGAGATAATCGCTTTTTCCGAAAAGCAGAACAAGCGTACCGACAAAAAATACAGTGTTCAGTATTCCTCCCGCAAGCGATGTCACGCTGAAATTAAGTACGGAATGCTTTGTTTTTTTCGCAAGCGCTTTATATATTAATCCGCACAGAAATCCCATCAGTATTCTCGGCAAAAGACACATGACCGCGGTGTAAAAAGGGTTGATGTTGAAAAGCGCGGTTCCGAAAGCGTCAAGCCCGAAGCATTGCAGAAAGCTTGTCATTCCGAACACAAAACCGAGAAACGCGCCCGAAACGGGTCCGTTCAGTATTGCGCCGATAACGACGGGGATTGAAATAAAGGTAATCGAAACGGGACCGATTTTCAGATATCCGACAGGAGTGAATGCCAGTACGGCAATCAGTGCAGTCATTACGGCGTCAATTGCAAGCCGTTGAATTTTAACCTTGTTTGTTCTGTCAGCCATCAGCCTGCGCCTCGTAAATATATTTTAATCCCTCAAGGATGAGGTTTTTGTCATAGATAACATCACGCTCGCAGTTCTTGACAATCTCCCTTGAAAGTCCGCCCGTGGCAACGGTAGACCTTACCGGTCTGCCAAAATCCTTTTCCATACGCTTTGTCAGTCCGTCAAGCATTGCGGCTGTGCCGAAAACAGTACCCGATTTCATGCAGTCCACCGTGTTTGTGCCGATAGATGTATCGGGAGCGGTAAGGCTGACAGCGGGAAGCTGAGATGTTCTTTCGGAAAGCGCGTCAAGCGAAATGCGCACGCCCGCGGAAATCGTACAGCCCTTGAACATCTTGTTTTCATCAATGAGAATTATCTTGGTTGCCGTACCCAGATCCATAATAAAACAGGGCAGGGGATATTTTTTGATTGCGGCAACCGAAACTGCGGCGATATCCGCGCCGACCTGTCCGATTGCGTTGTTGATGATTTTGAGTCCCGAGCCTATGTCAGACTGAAGAACATACGGCTTTTTGCCCGTAACGAATTCAACTGCACGGACAAGCGCCTCGGTGACCTCGGGAACAACGCTGCTGACAATTGCGCCCTTGAACTCGGATATCTCGGCATTGTGAAGCTTGAAAATATTCAGAAGCTCAACGGCGTACTGGTCTTCGGTACGCTTTCTGTCTGTTGCAAGACGCGAGGTGAAAAGGAGCTTTTCATCCTCAAATATTCCCATGGTTATATTGGAGTTACCTATGTCAACTGTTAAAAGCATGTAATCACCTCTGAATGTATTATAACCGAATATATACATAAATGTCAAATTTTAACAAAACAAAAAGGGACAGGTAAATCCTATCCCTTTGTTGGAGCTGATAACCGGACTCGAACCGGTGACCTCATCCTTACCAAGGATGTGCTCTACCACCTGAGCCATATCAGCGGGTCACAACTTTATGTATAATAACACAATCGTTCTGACTTGTCAATAATTTTAGTTATAATATTTTTGAAGCTTTGCTGTTTCTTCTTCGCCGAACGCTCCGTCAAAAACGAACAGGTCGTCAATGTTGAATATATATTCGGATTTGATTTTTTCGATAACGCCTGTGCCGTCGGTGCCGAGACCTACGGGAAGATTGTCAAGATTGATGAGATACTGAGGCTCAATGTCAACTGTATGGCAAAGCTCAAAGTTGTAATAAACTCTGATTTTGGCGTTTTCCCTGTCAACCGCTATGGCTGTATGAACCCAGCCCTCGGAAATATTTTCGGGGAACGGAGTTGTGATGTCGGTATCATCGCCCTCACAGCCGATATTAAGAATAATATTATTGTTTCTTAATGCTGCTGAGAAGCCTGTCTGACGGCGGTTATCTCCGTTGTTCCAGTTTTTGTTGGCTATGATTGCGGGCTCGCCGGGCATCGAACGGTCAATTTTTATCCAGAATGTTATCGTGAAGCTGCTCTCGCCGAAGCTCAGGCCCTCAATTTCCGCAAAGCCCGTGCTGCCTAGTTCGATGCGTTCATTTCTTACGCCGTCGGAATAAAACTTGCATACGCCGTATTCCTTAAGCGTGCATTTGCCTGTTTCGTCCTTAAGACTGTTGTCAAAGAAGCAGGCGAGTCTGATTTTATCCTTATCAAAGAAAGAAGCAAGACCGTTTTTGCCGTCAAAGGGAACGGTAGGCTTGAAAATCGGATTGTAGGGATGGGGTTCTTCACGGAAATAATCCTCGTCAAACCACGGGAAAAGACCGAGGGGAACCTGTGAGCTGTAACCGTTCTTATCATATTCGGGATACTCAAGTCCGAGAGCATAGAGAACGATGGATGAAATATCGCGCGTCTGAGCGTATTCAATCTCGGACTTTACGATGCCTCTGCCCGACGCACCGAGGAAGATGTATTTCTCCGTATCCGAATAGCCGCCGTGGCTGTGAATTCTTCCGCCGTGGTCCGCTATAGCAATGAACAGAGTATCGTCAAGAATTCCCGCGTCCGCATATGCGTCGTAGATTTTGCCGACCAAGGCATCAATTTCGGTGATTCTTTCAAGATATTCCTTTGTACCGTAGCAGTAGTGGTGACCTGCGCCGTCAATATCGTCATACTGAACGAAAAGAAATTCGGGCTTTTCGGCTACAGCCGGAACGATTTTTTCACAAAGCTCACTGTCGCTATCAGCTGTTTCAAGTCTTACATTTATGTCATGCTCGATAATTCCGTGGTTTATCGGATTCCAGTTGCAGAAGGAGAACAGAAGCGCGTCGGGATGCTTTTCTCTTATGCGTGTGAAAACTGACGGCAGAGCCTTGTTGGTGTACTCTCTGTTGCCGACAATGCTGTTTGTCAGCCCGTGAACAACGGGAGTTGTGCCGAGGAGCATGCCTCCCCAGTTCTCCGCACTGATTGTGGGGTCCATTGAAAGGCCGCTGTATGTGGTTGCGCCGTTTTCAAAAATTCTGTCCATGTTGGGTGTGTCAGCCTCACGGTTGAAATTTCCCATGCCGTCAAGTCCGATAACAGCAACGTGCCTGTAGATAATTCTTTCGCTCATTTTTAAACCTCAATTCCGTATTTAACTTCATTTTTTTCAAAAAAGCCTTTGTCCGATGTGAAATCGACCTCCGCTTTATCCTTGTTGAGTATTACTCCGACGCCTGTATATTCGGGGTCTGAGCCTTTTGTCAGCGCCGAGCCTATGATGACGGGGCAGGGCTGACCGTATGTATCGAATTTACTGCCCGGATAGCTGACCGCGTATTCGTGAAGATGACCCGCAAGGAGCAGATCGGGCTTTATGTTTTCTTTAAGCAGTCTGCACCATTCCGTATAGATTTCAGGCTCAATATTGAACGGCGGAAATGTTTCGTAGGAAAACGGTACATGTGAAAGCACAAGTCTGTACTTTACATCGTTTTCAAGATATTCCTTTGATAATATAACCTCTTTTATATAATCGGTAACATCCTGACGGTACTGATGACAGCAGATTGTTCTGCCGTATTCCTCATGTCCGTCAACCTTGTCCTCGCCGCAGTCAACAAGAATGCCCCAGATGCAGCCGACTCTGAAGGTATAGTATGAATTGCCGTAACGGTTGGGCATATGGTCAACAAGCACCTCGGCATATCTGCCGCGCAGATCGTGATTGCCGCGGGAGATAATGCAGGGAACGGAGCCTTCGGTAATATTTGACGCGATTTTATAGCAGGTGATAATCTGGTCGAAGGTTCCCGAAGCGTTGGCAATATCGCCGTTGAGAATGAGCAGGTCGATATCCCTGCCGAAATTTTTCGCCGCCGCACATGTTTTATTTATGTGACCGTGAGCGTCGGCTATCTGATAGATGTTAATGCCCTCTGTCTTTTCAACCGGTCTGAAATCATAGTCAAGGCAGATTTCATGCGCCGCTGTAACCGAACGGTACGGTTTTCTGCTTATCATTCTGCGGACAACAACAGTGTACTTCTTTTCTCTGTCAAGCTCCGCCATGGGAATTCTGACGCGCTGAAGCTTTGTTGTTGATATCTTTATTCCGTTGGAATGGTTGAAATATTCCTTTTCTCCTATTCTTACGGACAAAAGCATATTGAATTTTACCGGTACGATAATCTGATAATCCGTTCCTACGGCACAGACCGTCGGGTGACAGATAAATCCTTTGTAAAGCTCCATATTATTTCTCCTTCATAAAAGGTATGACAACGTTCATTGTTCTGTCGCCCTCGTCAAACAGAAAAATGTGACCCGAATCCTTAAAGGTCTCATACTTCGCATGCGGACAGACCTCTTTCATTCTGTCAATCTG
>JAZUDP010000110.1:0-2141 GCA_045639705.1 Acutalibacteraceae bacterium | reverse complement strand
ATCGTTGACCGTGTCAACAATTCCGATACAATCGAGGTTCTTGTTGAGATGACACCCGACCTGTTCTCCGATGACCTCGGCAGAATCACCGAAATGGAAAAGAACCTTGTTGCCGCTCTTAAGGCAATGCTCGGCATCTATGCCAAGGTTCGCCTTGTTGCGCCCAAGTCAATCACGCGCAGCGAGGGCAAGGCAGTCAGAGTTATCGACAGACGTAAGATATAAGGAGGCGGCGATATGTCACTTAAACAGATTTCAGTTTTTCTTGAAAACCGTGCGGGTCAGCTTGCCGAGATTACATCTCTGCTTGCGAGAAATGACATTGACCTGCGTGCGCTTCATATTTCCGAAACAGCGGACTACGGTGTGCTTCGCCTTATTGCAAAGGAATGGGAGCGTGCCGAGGAAATTCTCCGCGCGGAGGATATTCCCGTCAGCACATCCGATGTTATTTCGGTTTCCGTTCCCGACAGACCGGGCGGATTAAGCTCGCTTCTTACCGTGCTTTCGGACGCAGGCGTCAGCGTATCGTATATGTATTCCGTTTTCGGAAAGACAAACGGCGGCGCAAATATGGTATTCAAGGTTTCAGATGTTGCCGCGGTTGAAAAAATTCTTATTGACAGCGGATTCAAAACAGATACAATAGACTAATTATTTATTCAGGAAGGTATTAAAATGCAGGAATTAAGCAGAAAAAACAAACTGTTCACAGATTCGGTTATACGCCGGATGACAAGAATCGCCATTGACAGCGGCGCAATCAACCTTGCTCAGGGCTTCCCCGATTTCGACCCGCCCAAGGCTATTACAGACAGACTTGCCGAGGTAAGCGCAATAGGACCTCACCAGTATCCTATCACAATGGGTGCGCCCAATTTCCGTGAGGCGCTTGCGAGAAAGTGCGGCCGCTTCATGGGCAGAACGCTTGACCCTCAGACAGAGATGGTTGTTACAATCGGTTCAACTGAGGCTATGGTTGATACAATCTTTGCCCTTACAAATCCGGGCGATAAGATTATCATGTTCTCTCCGTATTTCGAAAATTACCGTGCGCAGGCTATTATGGCAGACTGTGAACCTGTTTTTGTTCCGCTTGTACCTCCTGAGTTCAATTTTGACGCAAATGTGCTTGAGGACGCGTTTAAAAAGGGCGCAAAGGCTATCCTTGTCTGCAATCCCTCCAATCCCAGCGGTAAGGTGTTCACATATGACGAGCTGAAAATTATTGCCGACCTCTGCATCAAATATGACGCATACGCAATCATGGACGAGGTTTATGAGCATATTGTTTATGAAGGCCACAAGCATATTTACATGAATTCTCTGCCCGGCATGTGGGAAAGAACCGTAAGCTGCTCAAGCCTTTCAAAGACTTATTCGATCACGGGCTGGCGTCTCGGCTACGCAATCGCACCCAAAAATCTCATGGACAGAATCAAGCAGTACCACGATTTCAACACGGTCGGAGCAGCTTCACCGCTTATGGAAGCCGCCTGTGTCGGTCTTAATATGCCCGACAGCTATTACGACGAATTCGGCGCACACTACGCTCATATGAAGAAGCTCTTCACAGACGGACTTAAGGATATCGGAATCACATTTACCGACCCGCAGGGCGCATATTTCGTGCTTGCCGATATCGGCGAATTTCTTAAGCCGAACCAGACGGATGTTGAATTCTGCGAGCAGATGGCGCGCAAGGTAGGCGTTGCCTGCGTTCCGGGTACATCGTTCTTTATGGAGGATGTTAACAATATCGTCCGCGTACATTTCGCAAAGAAGGACGATACCCTTTACGAAGCGCTCGAAAGACTTTCAACAATTAAACGGAAAATGGGATAAACCAAAGCCCCGGACTGTCCGGGGCTTTTTTGCAAGTTAAAATCCGTCAAATTACAATTTGCCGCAGTACCTGCGGTCGCATGCCGTGTGGGCGGTAAGCAGAAATAATGCTGCTGTGCGCGAGCCGGCGGAGCGTCTCCGCTCCCTCGCCGGGTCGGCAGTTATCAGAGTTCTGTTACCCTGCGCGAGCAGTTGGAACATGTAATGTCATTCTGAGGAGGAACGACGAAGAATCTCAAAAACGGCAGGCTGAGATTCTTCGCTTTGCTCAGAATGACACGTTTTTAAATTAAAGC
>JAZUDP010000109.1:0-4537 GCA_045639705.1 Acutalibacteraceae bacterium | reverse complement strand
GGCGGGCAGCCGCCCGGGAAGATAAGGCGACGCCGACATTTTTGCCTCAATAGCTCAGCTGGCAGAGCACGCGGCTGTTAACCGCGGTGTCACAGGTTCGAGCCCTGTTTGAGGCGCCAAAAATTTCCGTTCACGAAGGTGGGCGGAATTTTTTATTTCTTCGCTATTAACTATTCACTCTTCACTCTTCACTAAAACCTTTATGAACGGAATTTCAAGTAAGAAGTAAGAGCGAATAGTGATGAGGTATGTTGTAAGGTTTAACTTTTATTGCCATAATATACTTGCAGAAAGGCGGCAGTTTTATGAAAGATAGCCCTTTAATCAGTAAATCAAAGGCATTTGCTTTAGAAGTATTAAAGGTTTGCAAGGAATTACGTGCAAAAAAGTGCGAAGGGATTTTGATAAATCAGTTTATTCGTTCCGGGACAAGTATCGGAGCTAATATATGAGAAGCGTTTTATGGCCAGAGTAAAGCTGATTTCGTAGCAAAGTTACAGATTGCATTAAAGGAGTGTTACGAAACAGAGCATTGGATTGAACTTAAAAAGATGTTAATAGCTTCTATTAAAACCGCAAAAGATAATATGTAATATTTGATATTTACTTTCAAAATTCAAAATTGGAGCAGAGATAAAAGAAAACACTCATGCAACAGCATGGATGATTTTCTCCGTCCGCGATACGTTCTCACGTTCGTCAGAACGTGAGTTTCCTTTGAATGCAGGCTTGCACACTGCCGGTTGCAGATGAAGCAAGCTAAGAACAGGAAAAAACAGGGAGAATTGCGATGCGCTGCAAGCGAGCAAGCCAACACTATACGAGCAAAGCGAGTATTAAGGTTCTGACGAAGTCAGGTTCTTATATTTCGACCGTGGGTGTCACAGGTTTTTATCCTATTTTATACAATCCCTCCGTCATTTTCTCACGAAAATGCCACCTCCCTTTCACAAGGGAGGCTTTGCATCCACGCAATTGCGTGGGTGTTTTTTATTGCAGAAATGATATGAATAAATACAACGATTATTTGAAAAAGTCGTCAATAATCATCAGGAACAGTCTGAAATCCCTGCTTAATCACAGTTGACAGCTTATTTTTCTTGTGTTATATTTAGGTCGTGAAGTGTTAGACAAATCAGAATTTGATAAGGTGGTACTAATGGATATTTGTAAAATAATTTGTTTAGTAAAAAGCAATTATCTAATGAACAATAAGGAGGATGTATTGCATCATGTTGAAAACGTTGCAGAAATAGCAGTTGAATTGGCAAAAGTTTATAACCTCGATACTGAAAAAATCAAACTTGCGGCATATCTTCATGATATTAGTGGAATAATGACTCCACAGGAAATGTATGATGCTGCAATTATGCATAGTTTGAAAATAGATGCCGCAGAAGAAAAATATCACTCTTTACTACATCAAAGAATTTCAAGAATAATTGCACGGGAAGAATATGGAATTATTGATTCTGATATTCTAAATGCGATAGAGTGCCACACCACCTTGAAGAAAAATGCAAGCTTGTATGACAAAGTTATTTTTATTGCAGATAAACTTTCTTGGGACAAAACATTAGCTTCAGAATTAAATCACATACTTAAGAACGAAAATGAGGAATCATTAAATAAAGCTTGTTATCTGTATTTGAAATATCAATTTGATAATAATCTGTTGGTAATGCCACATCAGTGGATATTAGAAGCTTATGATGATTTAAGAAAAGATTAAATCACTTCGTCAAATCCCTGTTTGTTTATGTAAAAAGAATTAAAATATTAAAAAGTGTCGTCAGTTGTCGTCAGAATGATGTGCAAATTGCTTGATACATAAGGCTTTTAAGACTTTTATATCGTGCCTGTTAACCGCGGTGTCACAGGTTCGAGCCCTGTTTGAGGCGCCAAAAGAAAACACTCACGCAATAGCGTGGGTGTGTTTCTTTTGATATCTGAATCAAGATTTAAACCTGTAACACCGTGGTTGTGCAAAGTCGCGCGGAGCGAAGCTCTCACGCGTGCTGTCAACTGGCAAGATGACACAACCGTCCGGTGGACGAATAGTTGTGTCATCGAGCAGGAAGAAACAGGGAGAATTGCGATGCGCTGCAAGCGAGCAAGCCGACACTATACGAGCAAAGCGAGTATTAAGGTTCTGACAAAGTCAGGTTCTTATATTTCTGACCGTATGTGTCACAGGTCATCTTAATAACTTTATACAATCCCTCCGTCATTTTCTTACGAAAATGCCACCTCCCTTTCACAAGGAGGCTTTGCATCCACGCAACAGCGTGGGTGTTTTTTTAGCTCAATTTTAAGGAAAACCGCAAGAACTATCGAGCGGTTTATGGGACTATCATGCGTAATACAGGATAATCGTATAAAATATATGAAACATTTGAAATCAAATTTGCCTGCTGAGGTTAATTCCTCAGTAACTTTATGCTGTTTGAACAGATATGATTTTGTGACTTCATATAATCATCTTTTATTCTAAAATGTCTTGAATTAAATAGTATTTTATCATACAATACAATAGAAAACATAAACGGTGAATTAAAACGGAGGAATAAAATATGGTAAAAGTAATTTCTTTCCTTATGAGTCTTACTATTTCATTTTGTTCGCTTTTCGGAATGCAGATTAACCCCATCGCATTTAAACTTAATGCTGACAAGCTTGACAAGAAAATCAGCACTTCACAGGAAAAACGTATTGATAACGGACTTAACACCGGCGCACATATTATCGTCAATCAGGCAGGCGAAACCATACTCAACAAAACCTACGGCAAAGAAGGCGCAAACGGGGAAGCTCTTAAGAGCGATGCAATGTACAGAATTGCATCTATGACAAAGCCTATAACCGCTGTCGCACTGCTTATTGAATACGACAGAGGCAATATTGATATTTATGCCGATGTTGCCGATTATCTGCCTCAGTTCAAGGATATGCAGGTTAAGGTTCTGGACAAGCACGATAATGTTACCGGCTCAGTTAAAGCAAAAAATCCCATAAAGGTTTACCAGCTTGTTTCACACACCAGCGGTGTGGGCGATGTTCCATATGCAGGTGAAAATTCCGACGCGTTCACCGTTCAATCTGCTATGGAATATCTTGCAGCTCAGCCCCTTGATTTTGAACCGGGCACTCAGCAGCATTACAGCACAGGTGCTTTTGATGTAGCCGCAGCAATAATCGAAAATACCAGCGGCCTTGAATTCTCAGAATATCTCAAAATCAATATATTTGATAAGCTCGGTATGAAGGATACCACCTTTGAACCCACAGAAGAGCAGTGGTCACGCTTTGTAAAGATGCACGGAGCTGCAAAGAATGAAGCAACAGGAAAATATGACGCATTTGATTCTCCGGTAGCAGAGGGTTGTGTTTTTGTTGCATTTCCCACAACCTACCACGCAGCCGGCGGAGGTCTTGCATCTACCGCGGAAGATTATTTGAAATTTGCACAGATGCTTCTTAATAAGGGAAAAGCAGAGGACGGAACCGTTGTTGTGTCTGAAAAATCTGTTGAGCTTATGATGACTCCTGTTATCGACAAAAAAATAATGTCCGGAAATCAGAGATGGGGCCTCGGTGTAAGAGTTATTACCAGCAACCTTGATACATTACCCAAGGGCTCGTTCGGCTGGAGCGGTGCTTACGGCAGTCATTTCTGGATTGATCCCACCAACAAAATTGTCGCCATTTATATGAAAAATTCCGCATTTGACGGTGGTTCAGGCAGTGATACGGGAAAAGAATTTGAAAAAGATGTTATGAAATCATTATCTCTAAAGAGATTCAAATGATAATGAAGGATGATTAAAATGATAAAGAAAATTTTAAGCTTTCTGCTTTCAATTGTTGCTCTTTTCAGCGGATTTGCAATTAACGAAAAGGATAACATAATTGAATACACTGATATGCCGTACGGAATCAGAGTCAAAAGGCAGATTCTTGACCTGTGTATTCCGAAGTCAGTTAAGGGCGATGCAAATATGATTCTTTTCGTTCACGGCGGAGCGTGGACCGAGGGAAGCAAGGATTCTTCTATCGGCATTCTCGAAAATATGGCAGAGCAGGGCTATGTTTGTGCGGCAATCAACTACCGCTATTGCGGCAAGCCTAATTATGCGTCTGTTTATGATGTTCTTGATGACATAACCTCCGCTCTTTCAAAAATCAAGGAGACAGCCGCTGAAAACGGTATCAACCTCAAGGGCGTTATGCTGGACGGCGGCTCTGCCGGCGCTCATCTTTCACTGCTGTATGCTTATTCAAGGGCCGATGAGGCTCCCGTAAAGCCTGTTGCAGTTGTGGGAAGAAGCTCTGTTTCCGATTTTACGGATATGTCAATTTATGACGGCTCACTGCATAACCTTGACCCCGAAAAATGGTGTATTCCGAAAGCAAAGTGGAAAGAGTATTTCCGCTCAATGATAAATAAACCGTTTATGAGCGACGATTTTGAAAAGTATCATGATGAGCTTTATGATATTTCTCCCATAAAATATGTCAATGAAAACACTGTTCCGAC
>JAZUDP010000108.1:0-16751 GCA_045639705.1 Acutalibacteraceae bacterium | reverse complement strand
AAGTCTGATGAAAACTGAGAAAGAATCCCTCCACCGCCATTCGGCGGTCCTACCCCTTGTCACTTCGTGACATTCCCCTTGCAGGGGATGCCCTTTAGGGCAAGGGAGGCAGAGCAACATCAAAAATTCAGCTCGACAATTCCCATTTTATCGCTGAGTTTGGTATAGTGGTCAGGCTCCCTTTAGGGCAAGGGAGGCGGGGCAACATCAAAATTTCAGCTCGCCAAATTGCAATTTGTCTGCCGTGTAATAATGACATTTTGCCAAAGCACAAGCCGCCGATTATTTCAATCAGCGGCATTTTGCGTTAATTCAATTCAGTTGCGGCATTGTATGCGGCTGAGGTTGCGTTTGCAATTCTGCCGACCTTTGCGTTGTCGCCGATAACGAATGTCTTTATTCCGAGTTTTTTGATTTCGTCTGAAAGCTCAAAGCTGCTCTTTGAGCCGAGAGCGAGAACAACATTATCAACAAGGAATGTGGTGCGCTTGTTTGTTTTCACATTTGTTGTGATGATTCTGTCAGTGTAAACCTCGGCAAGCTTTTCACCTGTCTTTATAACTGTTCCTTTTTCCTTAAGACGGGGAAGAACATCGTCAATGTGCTGCATCCATGTGCCGGGTGCGACAGTACCCGCCATTTCAATAACGGTTGTCTTACAGCCCTGCTCGTTAAGATATTCGGCTGTTTCAAGTCCCGTCATGCCCGAGCCGATAACTGCAACTTTTTTGCCCGAAAGGTCAACCTTGCCCGAAAGTACATCTTCAAATGTGAGCAGGTCTTCGTATCTGTACTTACCGCCGAAGAACGGAACAATCGACTTGCTTCCCATTGCGCAGAAAACTGCGTACGGTTCATATGCCTTGACAGTCTCTGCCGCTGCGGGTGTTGAGGTTCTGATTTCAACTCCGTTTTCCCTGCACAGAGCTTCCATATCCTCGATGAACCATGCGATTTTCTCCTTGTGAGGAGGAGCTGAGGCAAGCTTCAGCTGACCGCCGATTTTATCGGATTTTTCAAGTACCGTAACATTAAAGCCCCTGAGCGCAAGAATATATGCCGCGGTAAGACCTGCAGGACCTGCGCCGCAGACAACAACCTTTCTTCCGTTGCCGTTTCTGATGATTTCTTTCTTTTCCTTGCCGACGAAGGGGTTGACAGCGCATTCACCGTGACCGCCGAGATATGCGTTGTCCGTCATGGACTGAATGCAGTTAAGACAGCAGATACAACGGCGGATTGTTTCGCCGTTCTGTGCCTTGTTTACCCAGTGCGGGTCGGCAATGTGAGGTCTTCCGAGAGAAACAAAATCCTGAATGCCGTCCTGAAGCTGCTGCTCTGCCTGCTCAGGAGAGCGGATAAGGTTTGCGGCGATAACCGGAATGCTTACAGCCTCCTTAACCGCCTGTGCCATGTACTTTCTCCAGCCTAAATCAAATGAAACGGGCTCAAGCCATGTGTTGAATGTATCGTAATTGCCGCTTGAAACATCAATTGCGTCAACGCCGAGAGCCTCAAGAGCCTTTGCAATCTTAACGCCCTCCTCAAGGGTATAGCCCTTGTCGGGTTTGCCGATATAGCTGTAGCATTCGTCAACGGTAAGACGGACAATAAGCGGGAAATCCTTTCCGCACTTTTCACGGATTCCGTTGATGATATTTGTGATAAAACGCATGCGATTCTCAAATGAGCCGCCGTATTCGTCGGTGCGCTGATTTGTAACGGGGCTGAAGAACTGCTGAAGCAGATAGCCGTGAGCCGCGTGAAGCTCAACGCCGTCACAGCCTGCGGACTGAACTCTGTATGCACCGTCGATAAAGTTCTGCTCAAGCTCCTTTATCTCCTCATGCGTCAGTGCGCGGACCCTGCCGCCTGCGAATGCCGACGGGTCGCACTTTGACGGCGCGACCGATGAAGGCACAATGTTTTTGCCTAAAAGCAGGGGAGCTGCCGTGGGAGTAAGCTTGTAAAGAAGCTTGCCGTACATGCCCTTTGTAAACTGCTCGGCCTTGATTGACATGGGAACGGTGCCGACAAGCAGGCCGACATTCTGTCTGCCGGGATGATGAAGCTGAACAAAGAATTTTGCGCCGTGACGGTGAAGCCTTTCAGCCATTTCCGCAAGGGGCTTTATGTTCATATCTGCGCTGACAGACGGCTGAGCAAATGCGGATGCGCCTGTTTTGTCGTTAACACGCGTGATTTCAAGAATGATAAGACCTGTGCCGCCCTTTGCGCGTTCCTCATAGTAGTCCATCATTTTTTCCGTAGGTGTGCCGTCAAACTGACCCATACCCATATGCATGGGAGCCATGACAACTCTGTTCTTTATTTCGCACGAGCCTATTTTCATAGGCGTAAAAAGTAATTTATCGCTCATTCCACTTTTTCCCCGTTCCGTTTTTAATATTTTTCTTAAGCTCCTCAAGCTTCGTCTTTTCAAGCGCCCAGTAAACTGTTCTTACGGGAGGACAAACCCCCATGAGAACCTTTGATACTCCGAACAGCGGACACGGGCTGACCTTTGCCTTGCCTTTTTCAATACCTTCTACCATCTTTCTGGCAACAACATCGGGCTTCTGTACGGGAAACGGCTTTTTGAACTGAATTTCGTTAGCCGTCGGGAAGAAGTTTGTATCAGTTGCGACAGGGTAGAGGCAGGTAAGCTGAACATTGTCGGGCTTTTCAAGGCGGACGCCCTGCTGGAAGCCGTGCATTGCAAACTTTGACGAGCTGTAAAGGGTGTAGCCCGGCATCGCCATTTCGCCGATAGCGGAAACGGTGATTGCAAAGATACCCTTTCTGCCGTTCAGATATTTAACATACTTCTGATATGAGTAAATCGGAGAGAAAACATTCGTTTCAAACATACACTGGACTCTGTTCCAGTCGGTGTAGTTCATTTCTTCAAAGTAGGGATAACCTGCATTTGCGTAGAATATATCGATAAACGGAAAGATTTCCTCCGCTTTTTCAAATATGGCGTCAACGCCGTCCTGCGAAGAAACATCCTTTTCAAGAATCGTAACATATTCGGGATTGAATTTCACAAGGTTGTCGGAGTTTCTGTCAACGCAGAGAATATGATTTTTTCCGTTGACAAGAATTTTAAGAACTTCAAGTCCTATACCGCTGTTAGCACCTGTAAGGACAATATTTTTTCCTGTTATCATGCTGCTTTTATACCTCCAGTACGTTTTGTATAGTATAGTATATCATATTTATTCCGGTTATTCAATATCGTTTATTTCGACCGTCGTTTTCGGCGTGCTTTCCTTAAGCTCTGCCAGCACCTCGCCGATTCTGGCGTGTACGGCGTCAACCTCGCGTTCAAATTCAGCCGCCGACATTCTCAGTACGCCAAAGCGCACGGCGGAGAGCTGAATCAGTCCGTCGGAGGTGACAACGCGCACCCGCTCGTTTTTGCCTATCTGAGAGATAAGCTTTTCTATGTAAACATCGCCAAGCTCCCGCTCTTTTGTGTAGGCAACATGAATATTGTGAAAATCAAAGCGCTTGCCAGTGTTTCCGGGAACCTTGTACGCGTCAAAAACAAGTACAACCTCATTTTTGGTAAATGCGGCGTAATTGCACAGAATCTGCATTAGTCTTTCACGGGCGGATTCAAGACTGTCCTGAGCGAGCGACTTTAAATCCTCCCACGCGAAAATAACATTATATCCGTCAACAATCACATACTGCTTTCTGTCCGCAAGCTCAACCGTTTTTTCCTCCTGAACCGTATCGGTTTTCGGACGGTATAGATTATATTTCACGGGACCGAATTCCCGCTCCATGATTGCTTCAAGCTCCTTGTCGTCAATGTGCAGATTGCGGTGATTGACCTGCGGAGTATATGGCTTTTTCTTTTTAAGACAGCTTTCAAGATGCATGTATTCGGACACCTTGTCCCATTTCACGCCGAAACCGCCTCCGTGAGCGCAGAAAACGGAATCGGGAGTGTTGTCAAGGTCTGCCTCGGGCGAGTAATTGAATTCTTCAATAACCTTTTCAAAATCGTGACATTCGTTATAGCCCGCAAGCTCAAGGCTGAGTCTGCCGCGTCCGCCTGTATAGGCCGCAACCTCGGAGGCGTAACTGTTAAGCGTGGTTACGGGTGCCGTACCTCTGAGAAGCGTCATTGAGCCTGATTCCTCGGGACTTTCGAATGTACCCGAGCGCATGCGGATATCGTTAATCGCTCTGCCGAGCTGTTCGGGCGGAATCTCAAGACGGAAACTGTAATATGGCTCAAGCAGCTTGCTTTCAGCCTGCATGAGTCCCTGCCGCACCGCGCGGTAGGTGGACTGGCGGAAGTCACCGCCCTCCGTGTGCTTTATATGCGCTCTGCCTGCGGCAAGAGTGATTTTCATATCCGTTATGGGTGAGCCTGTCAGTACGCCGAGATGCTGCTTTTCGGCAAGGTGCATAAGAATAAGTCTCTGCCAGTTGCGGTCAAGAGTATCCTCACTGCATTCCGTTGTAAATTTCAGACCGCTTCCGAGCGGCAGCGGTTCCATAATCAGATGAACCTCGGCATAGTGGCGAAGCGGCTCATAATGTCCTACGCCTTCAACGGTATTTGTTATCGTTTCCTTATACAGAACACGGCCCGAGTCAATCTCAACATCAACTCCGAAACGCTCCGCGATAAGACTTTTCAGTATTTCCGTCTGTACCTCACCCATGAGGCCGACATGAATTTCCTGCAGATGGCTGTTCCATGTAATGCGCAGCAGCGGGTCTTCCTCCTCAAGCTGCTTCAGCTTCGGCATCATTACCTTAGCGTCGCAGTCCGCGGGCAGCAGAATGCGGTAATTCATAACGGGCTCAAGCACAGGCTCGCCTGTCGGCGTTTCGTGTCCGAGTCCCTGACCGTTCTGCGTTGCGTTCAGACCCATAACGGCGCACACTCCGCCTGCCTCAACCTCGTCCGCTGTCGTGAATTTCGCGCCTGAATAAATTCTTATCTGTCCGACCTTTTCCTCGGTGTTCCCGATTTTTACCGTATCGCGCACCTTAAGCGAACCGCCTGTGATTTTCATATGCGTAAGCCTGTTGCCCTGAGGGTCGTGGCTGATTTTAAACACCTTCGCGCCGAATACATCGGGATATACCGACGCAGCAGCATATTTTCCGATTCCGTCAAGCAGCTCGTCGACGCCGTCAATCTTTAGTCCCGAGCCGAAGTAGCAGGGGAAGGCAAGGCGGCTTTTGATAAGCTCGCATATTTCTCCGTCTGCAATCTTTTCTCCGTCAAGATATTTTTCGAGCAAATCCTCACGGCACATGGCAAGCGCCTCGTCCTTATCGGAGCAGAAATCAATACAGCTGTCAGACAGTTCCTCACGAAGCTCGTCCATAAGCTCCTCGCGGCTTTTGCGTGCAAAATCCATTTTGGTCACGAAAATGAATGTCGGCACTCTGTAAACGGACAGCAGCTTCCACAGCGTGCGTGTGTGCGCCTGAACTCCGACAAGTCCGCTTATAACAAGAATCGCGTAGTCAAGTACCTGCAGGGTTCTTTCGGTTCCCGCCGAAAAATCCACATGACCGGGCGTATCAAGCAGAGTAACCTCAAGACCGCCGATTTCCATGACAGCCTGGCTTGCAAATATTGTAATGCCTCTTTCCTTTTCAAGGCTGTGCGTATCCATTGCCGTATCGCCGCGGTCAACGCGTCCGAGCCTGCGCAGCTTTCCTGTCTGATAGAGCATAGCCTCGGCAAGCGTGGTTTTGCCTGCGTCAACATGGGCAAGTATTCCGATAACAGTTTTTTTCATAGTGACCTCTTTTTGACAGACGCCGGTTAATTCGGCGGTTGTCTTACAGTAATCTGATACTATTTTAATATTTATGACTAATAAAGTCAAATATCTTGACAAATAAATTCGCTGAGAGTAAAATTTTAATAAACACATCAGCTTTTTAGCTTTTAGGAGGATATATATGATTAATGTTACAGTCTGGAACGAGCATATACAGGACAAGGATTCACCGAGCGTGCTTGCAGTTTATCCCGACGGAATGAACGCATGTATAAAGGGCTTCCTTGATGAAGAGGAGGATTTCTGTGTCAGATGCGCAACGCTTGACGAGCCCGAATGCGGACTTCCCGACGAGGTACTCAACAACACGGATGTTCTTATCTGGTGGGCGCACTGCGGACACGGAAAGGTTCCCGACGAGCTTGTAAACAGGATTCATGACAGAGTTCTCCGCGGAATGGGCATCACTCTGCTTCACTCGGCTCATTATTCAAAGATTTTCCAGAAGCTTATGGGTACAACCTGTTCACTCCGCTGGCGTGAGGGCGACCGAGAAAGACTTTGGAACATCAATCCCTCACACCCGATTGCAAAGGGTATCGGTGATTTTGTCTACATTGAAAGAGAAGAGATGTACGGCGAGCGCTTCGACATTCCTCAGCCCGACGAGCTTGTATTTTTAGGCTGGTTCGGCGGCGGAGAGGTTATCCGCTCTGGCTGCTGCTGGAACAGAGGTCTCGGCAAGGTGTTCTATTTCCAGCCCGGTCACGAATCCAATCCGACCTATCACATAAAAGAAATACAGCAGATAATCAAAAATGCAGTCAGATGGGCGAAGCCTGCGTATATTCAGCAGGAGCCTATAACAGCTCCGTGCGCGGAATCTCCCGAAAAGCTGCTTGAAGAGCAGAAGTAACGGAGGCGGCACAATGGCACAGTCCAACTGCGAAACATGCAGAAACTACTGCTATGATGAAGAGGAAGAATATTATTACTGCGACATGAATCTTGACGAGGATGAATACGCACGGTTTTTAAGCGCGTCATATTTTGACTGCCCGTACTACGAGTACGACGACGAGTATAAAATAGTCAGGAAGCAGAACTGAATACAGAAAAAAAGAAGCTGAAGTCATTCTTCAGCTTCTCTTTTTTGTGGAAATTACAGCTTTCTGATAAATATCTGCGTCATGTATCCGTGTTCGGACATTGCGTCCTCAAGAAATGTAAACCCGTATTTTTCATAAAAGCCCTTTTCCTCTGAGGAGACATATATATTTTCATAGCCTGCGTTTTTCGCAAGGGTTACGGCATATTCCGTAAGGTGACCCGAACAGCGTCTGCCTCTGAATTCGGGAAAGGTAAATACGAAACCAATCCACGGCTTCATTGTGTCCGAAACAATTTCGTCATGCTCGGCAAGAGTGCAGAAGCCTGCAAGTCTGTCGCCCTCGGCGGCAAGAAGAACCTTCGCGTCCTTTCCGCAGTATTCTTTGAATTTACCGTTTTTCAGCATCCAGACAAGAAAGCCGCCCGCGTCCCAGTCACACGCTGACATTTCGTTTAACCAGTGCGCTTTTCTTTCTTCGCTTTGTTTGTAAAATTCATATATTTCCATTTTTATCATCCTTTTTGTAAATTACAGCCTGCGGAAAACCGCAAGCTGTAATTCCTTATTTTGCAAACATAAAATGAATATCCGTAAACACCTTGTAGAACCATTCAACAACAGGACTTATAAATGTCCAGAAGCCGTTTTCGTGTTTTGCTTCCCAATAGTCGCAGGGGAGTATCAGGTGGAAAACGGGAACATAGGAGATTACCTTTATCTCGCCCTCGCCAACCATTGTGAAGCCCATATCGAGCAGCTTGTTGAACAGGTCCTCACGAACCTTCATAAAATTATACGGTGAACGGAAAACCGAGTATTCTTTCTTATAGTTTGTGCATTTCCAGTAAAGCCAGCAAAGCTCGGAGCGTTCAACGCGTTTAAGATGCTCTTCATCCTGAGCCATGGATTTTGCATTCTCCCAAAGCTCGTCGCAGCGTGTGATTTCCTTTGCCTTAAGCTTCGGCAGAGCATCGCGGGGCTGCTGTCTTATGTAAAGGTGCTTGTTATTTGTAACGGAATGCCCGGTAACGATATCAATGAATTCACGGATGCTTTCCCAGCCGTCGCCGTAGAAAGCCTCAAGGAAGCGGTTGACAACATCGTCATAATCGCAGTAAGGGTCTTCCATGAACTGTGAAAGCATGTATGTTCTCAGGTCGGCGAATTCGCCGTCGCAGGAACTCTGATAGTAATTGCCCTCCTCATAAACGCCGATAACGTTATGTTCATAGAAGGTCTGAAGATTCTTCTGAAGCACGCCGAAATTGGCAAAGGGGCATATTGTTTCCGAATAGTTGTTTACATAGTCCCAGATATAGATTTTGTCGCAGATTTTTGACCATGCGTCAAGGTCTTTCATGAATGCGGCGTTTTCCTTGCAGTCCGGGTCCTCAAGCGTATGGCCGAAGCAGCATTCGATTGAACACAGACGGACAACAACATTGTCCGCGGGAACAACCTTTGTCGGCGCCTGACGCGTGTACTGATAGGCAAAGGTGTCAATCCATACGTTGCTGTAGCCCTCCGCTTTGACGGCGTCGGCAATTTTATTTGCAAAGGTAATCATTGTACCCGCATGTGAGCCGTTTTCTTTGTCAAGGGCGGCACACTTTTCACAGGTGCAGTAATTCTGATTGTCATTCTGTGTTACCGAGAGAATCTGTAAATCCGCATCGGGGTCTGACTGCTCTCTGAGAACCTGCAATACTTCCTCGGTAACGATTCTCAGAACATCCTCATTCGTAAGGCAGAGCTGGTCGGGAACACGCTTGCCGTCGTGCAGAGCGAAATATTCGGGATGCACATCGAAATATTTACCCGGAGCGCAATAGCTGTTTGCAAGCGAGTGACAGAAATTGCCGAGATACGGAATGCTTCCGCCTTTTGAAACGGGAATTGCCGTGCCGTTGTTAAGGCTGTTCGCAACGGCAAAATCAGTATTGTATGTGCTTGTTGTATCAAGTCTGCGCGCCGAAAAATACGGCTCATAGCTGATGTCTGTGCCGTCGGGAACCGTGAGAGTATCGCCGCGGTCGATTGTTATTACATCTTTCGTGTAGAAATGCAGATTGCAGAATTCCTCAAGGAAACGGTAAACGCCGTAAACCGTACCCGAGTTGCCTCTGCCGCAGATTGTAACCGAATCATTATCGGATTTTATGAAATAGCTTCCGTCTCTGCTGTCCATAAAATCAAAGTCGGTATAAAGTGTTTCGCCTACAAAAATTTTATTTCCTCCGATTTTAACATCATCGGTCACGATTTTCAGCTTTGCACCTGTCATTTCGCAGATGTATTTCTGCAGAACCTCAGCGGAATATTTTTCATAGTCTGCCGCCTTTGACGGAATGACAATGCTTGCGTCGGCATTGCCGCCGGAAACAAGCGACAGCGAATTTTCAATTCCGTATGCGCACACCCCGAGAGAAAAAACGGTGATAAGCGCAAGAATTACAGCGAGAGTTTTTCTGAAGATTTTCATGGTATTCCTCCTTACACCTCAAATGTATAGCCTGAATATATCTGTTCGGCGTTGCCGCCAAGCTCGCGCTTCAGAATGCCGAAGCTTTTATCGCCTGTGCAGTGACCTGTAACGACCCTTTCAATGCCTGTCTTTTTTATTCCGTCGGCAAGAGCGATTACCTCCTGCTCGGTTGACTTGAAAAGGTGAAAACCGCCGATAATAGCGTAAATCTTTTTATCTGGGAAGGTTGCGGCAATTTCGTTTATAATGTTGTCCGCACCGCCGTGGGAGCAGCTGTTGAAAATAACAAGTCCCTTTGAGGTATCAAAAACAAGGCTCTGCTCATGATTGAAATCCTCGTCAACTCGGTGCCTGTTTTCCCTGCGGAACATGCCTGCTCGTTTTCCTTTTGCGGCAAGGTTTTGAGTCTTGTGCGGTATGAGCCATACGCCTTCGCAAAGTTCACAGTCGCCCGAAGCGTATTCGATTCTGTCTTTGAATTTTTCAAGCGTTCCGCGTTTAATGCCGATATATTTCCAGAAGATAAATCTGCTGCCGTAGCAGTTTTCCTGTGTGCCTTTTCGCAGGTAGAACTTCGCGTTTTTGTTTATGCCGAAAAATCTTTCCATTCCGTCTGAATGGTCATAGTGGGCGTGGGAAAGCACACCGTAATCAACCCTGCCGAGGTCAATGCCGAGACTTTCGGCGTTGTCGGCAAAGATACCCGTTGAGCCTGTGTCAAGCAGAATATTTTTGCCGCCGTATTCAATATGAACAGCAAGACCCCATTCGCTTTTCAACTGATTTTTCGGTATGTTGTCAATCAAAACTGTTGCTTTAAGCTCGCTCATTGTTTACTCCTTTTTGCCGAAATAAATCCATCTGCCGTCGCAGTCTTCTATTGCGAATTCGCTGTTATGGTAATCCGTTTTATGAAGACGAACGGCGATTTTTACGCCATTTTTTTCGAATTCATCCTGCAGCGCCTGCTGGTCGTCGGTGATGACATAAGCGTCGCCGCCGTAGCCGTAAAGAATGTGATTCGGTATAACCTTCTGACCGTCAGACTGTGTAAGAATAAATTCAACTCCGTCGCGGTAAAGGCAGATATGCTTTTCGGCGGCGTCGAGATAATCAACGCGCCGGAAGCCGAGTTTTTCTTTGTAAAACTCCGCGGTTTTCTCAATGTCGGGTACGGGAAAAACGCAGTGCGACATATAAAGCTTCATGTTTTTCCTCCGATTTGTTTTTTCATCCATATATGCGGACAGTCCTCGTCAAGCTCAATCTCTCCGTATTCGGTGTAGCCGAGCCTTTTGTAAAAATCAACTGCCGTGCATTGTGAATGAAGTGTTATTATTCTGCCGCCGTGTGACGAAACAACCGGCTCAATTCCGCGCACAAGAAACGAACCGAGTCCGTGTCCGCGAAGCTCCTTCAGAACAGCGACTCTGCCGACAATGAACGTGCCGTCCTGCTCCGCTTTATAGATACGGCAGGTGGCGGCGGCTTTTTCGCCGTCATACATCACAATGTGAATCGCGTCTTTGTCCGTTTCGTCAAACTCATTCTGAAAGCCCTGTTCCTCCATGAAAATCTTTTCACGCAGCAGCTTTGAATCATCGGGCAGATAATCAAATTCTTTTATTTTCATGCCTTTGTTTTTGCGCGTCTTGCCTGAAGCTCAGCGGCAATCTTTGCTTTCTTTTCGCCTACGATGTCATACTTGAACATAGGAATCGCAGCAAGCAGGCTGAAGATGCCGGGTACGCCGACATAAGCGAAGTAAACGATATTCTTTGTCGAATCTGCAATACTTTCCATGCTTGCCGATGCATCGTAACCCGAAACCTGAATCAGAATAAGACCGAGAGCCGCGCCGATTGCAAGACAAACCTTGATTGTAAGTGTGAGAATTGAGAAAGCGGGACCCTCAACACGCTTGCCTGTTTCATATTCGTAGTTGTCAACGCAGTCAGCGACCATAATCATAGGCATAAGCGTAACAGCACCGAACTGTAAGCCTGTAAGGAAGAGCATGACGAGCATTACAATCATGTTTGTTGTAATAAAAGCGTAAACAAGGAAAGCAATCATTGAAATGACAAAGCCGTAAACTGACATTGCGATAAAGGTTTTCTTTTCGCCCATTTTCTTTATAAGCATGGGAGTTATCGCCATGCTTATCATTGAGCCGATGGCTGTTGTAATGCCGAGAGCGATAACATAGTTTTCGCTGCCGAGCAGAACGTTTGAAGCCTGAACCTGAATTGCCATTGCCATCTGTCTGCCTGCGCCGAGGAAATAGGAAATGATAACGAGCATAAGCGGCTTGTTGGCCTTGAGCGCTCTGAACATTTCGCCGAAGGACATCTTTTCGGCGGTGTAGGGGACACGTTCTTTATTAAAGAAATAAATGAGTGAGAACAGCAGACAGCCGAGTACGCCGACAACAATTGCTGTTGCAAGATATTCCGACGAGCTTATGGGGTCGTCCTTTGCGCCCTCCTCAATGCCGAATACCTTTGAACCGCCGGGAATGATGATGCAGACAACGGGAACGATAACCGCCGCCGCGGAGAAGCCTATCTGCTTAAGTGTATTTGCGATTGAAATAACATTTGTGCGTTCGTCGGGGTTGGGAGTGAGAACGGAGGCGATACCCTGCGACGGAACATCGCCGAGCGTCATTGCCATGCTCCAGAGCAGGAACGTGACGAATATGTACGCATACAGACCTGCGCCCGTGAACGGGACTCTGATAAAGAGAACAACCGTCATGACAAGCAGGGGAACGATTGAATACGCGATAAAGGGCTTGAGCTTGCCCTTGGGGCTGTTTTTGCGCTCAATCATGTTGCCGACAACGGGGTCAAATATCGCCGAAACTATTTTAACAACAAGAATAAGAACACCGACAACGGCAAGGTCTGCCGCCATCTGTGCGTGATAGAATTCAGCCTGATAGGAGTTCAGAAATCCTACTATTGCCTGAAATCCGAAAAGACCGAGAGAATATGCGCCGATTTCTTTAAAATTCATATGTTTTTCCACAAAAAATCCTCCTCAATACCGTTTGGTCAGATTAAAATAATATTATCATATGCGGAATAATTTATCAATAAAATTTTTGAACAGACGGCCGGGTTTAAATGCATTTTCGGATAATGAAAGTATTTTTTAATCAAAACACCCGTTTTGTAAAGAATCAGACCGTCTGAATGCCTTATAAAAGAAAAAAGGAGAGAAGCGGACTGCTTCTCTCCCTGTGCATTATTTCTTCAGAGCCTTAAGACGCTTCATAACATCGTTTGCGCCTCTGCCGAAATAATCGTGCAGAATCTTATACTCCGCAAACAGTTTGTCATATATTTCAACATTTTCGGGGTTGGGATAGTAAACCTTATCCTTAACCTTGCCGAGAGCCGCAGCGCCGTCGTAAAGGCTGTCATAGCCGCCCTTTTCAGCGCCTGCCGCACATGCGCCGTAGATTGCACTGCCGAGAGCGCCGCCCTGCTCGCAGTCCGCAATTTTAACGGGCATGTTGATAACATCGGCATAAATCTGCATTGTCATCGGGTCCTTCTGGCTGATGCCGCCTGCAGCGTAGAAGGTGTTGACATCAACGCCGTTCTCCTTGAACGCCTCAACGATAACTCTTGTGCCGTAGGCTGTCGCTTCGATAAGAGCGCGGTAAATATCCTCAGCCTTTGTCTGAAGAGTCATGCCGAGAATCATACCCGTAAGGTCGACATCAACAAGCACGGAACGGTTGCCGTTCCACCAGTCGAGGGCTACAAGTCCGCTTTCGCCGGGCTTCTTTGCCTCGCACTTTGAACGCAGATACTTATGTATATTCATGCCTTTTTCGGCAGCCTCGTCATAGTAGCTCTTCGGAAGACAGTTGTCAATGAACCACTGGAAATGGTCGCCTACACAGCACTGTCCCGCCTCATAAGCGTAAAGACCGGGAAGAATACCGTCGGCAACAACGCCGCAGATTCCGGGAACCTTTGTTTCCTCCTCGCCGAGAAGCATATGGCAGGTTGATGTACCCATGATTGCAAGCATTTCGCCGGGCTTTGTGATTCCGACTGCGGGAACAAAAACGTGAGCGTCAATAATGGGAACAGCAACAGCTGTACCTTCCTTAAGACCTGTGAGTGAAGCGAATTCAGCCGTAACCTCGCCTGCCTTTGCGCCGAGGGGCATTATATCGCGTGAGAATTTCTCATCAATAACATTTTCAAGTCTGGGGTCAAGAGCCTTGAAGAACTCGTTTGACGGGAAGCCCTTGTTCTTGTTCCACATGCCCTTGTAGCCTGCGCAGCAGGAGTTGCGGATTTCCCTGCCGCACATCTGCCATGTTACCCAGTCGGCAGCCTCAATAAAGCGGTCAGCCTCGTCATAAATTTCGGGAGCTTCGTCAAGCACCTGCCAAACCTTCGGGATTGCCCATTCTGAGCTTACCTTGCCGCCGTACAGCTCGAGCCATTCCTCGCCCATATCCTCGGCAACCTTGTTAAGCTTTGTTGCCTGTGCCTGTGCGGCATGATGCTTCCAGAGCTTTACATAAGCATGAGGCTCGTCCTCATATTCGGGAAGGAAACAGAGGGGAGTGCCGTCTTTTTTAACGGGAAGAATTGTGCATGCGGTGAAGTCGATACCGATACCGATGATATCGTCAACGCTGACGCCGCTTTCCTTTATGATTTTCGGAATTGTATATGCCATTACATCAATGTAATCCTTCGGATGCTGAAGAGCCCAGTCATTACCGAGCTTTCTGCCCGAGGGAAGCTTTTCGTCCATAACGGAATGGGGATAGTCAAGAACTGCGGTTGCAAGCTCTTCGCCTGTTTTAACATCAACAAGCAGAGCGCGTCCTGAGAGTGTGCCGTAGTCTACGCCGGTTGCATATTTTGCCATAACGATTCTCCTTTATTTTAATGAATTATTCCATCAACAGTGAAACTATATTTGAATAAACGGTAACGGGGTCGGAAAGAAATTTTTCCTTTACGGTAAGCGCCTGTTCATAATCCGCGACAAAAAGAGTGACCGTCATCAGCTCGTCGTCGCCGTCAATGACAGACATTGAAATATTGCAGCCGTTTTCAAGCTTATCAATTCTGATTTTATGTTCTTTCTCTCTGCGGAGTCTTGTCTGATAGCTGATGCAGGCATTGTACGCGTTTTCTCTTACCGAAAACGGGATTTCATGCTCGATTGCGCGGCAGTATTTTTTCCCTTCCTCTGTAATATAGAGATACGGGTCGCTTTCGTTTTCGTCAACGGAAACGTTTCCTCCGATAATTACCTCAATCAGAGCCTGGTTCAGTTCAAAATAGTTTGCAATGCCCTCTTCACATATAACGGTACTCAGCTGCTCCTTGGAAATCGGAGTTTCAAGCCGCGCAACAAGATAGCAGACAAGCGTTTTTATTTCGCTTCTGTTTCTCAGCCCGCCGGGCTCAATGCCTGAGGTGAAAGCATCATAGTTTTCCATAATGTCTCCTTATTCAATAGGAATTTCAAAAGGCTTGCGGTTTCTGAAAATCAGCACGCTGTCAAAGCCGCATTCCTTTGCGATTTCCCAGCCTATGTGTATTCCCGCGCCCATATCGGCGGTGGTGTGGGAGTCGGAGCCGCAGGTGACATGCTTGCCGCCAAGCTCCTTAAAACGTCTGATATAGTCGATATCGGGCATTGTTGTGCCGATAGTCTGACGGAGTCCCGAGGTGTTGATTTCAAGCGCGATATCCTTCTGCGCAAGCAGGTCAAGCAGCTCGTCCACATCCTTCTGAATTTTTGATTTGTCAACATAGATACCGAATTTTCCTACAAGATAGCGCATGGGATAAATGATGTGCGCAAGGGTATCGAAGCCGCCCCATTCAACCATTTCCTTCTGGTCGTTGTAGTAGGTGTGAAGCATTTTGTATATGTCAATTCCTTCGCCGACATAGTCAATCTGAGAAAAGTCCTTCCAGCCCTCAAGGTTGTGAAGCGAACCGATAACCATGTCGTAATGCTGCTGACTCAGAAGCAGCTCCGTCTGCTCAAGATTGTAGCAGGGCTCGCCTAATTCAATGCCTACAAGCACTTCAATTCTGCCCTCATAGTCCTTTTTTGCTTTAACAGCTTCCGTGTAGGAGTTGTACGCCGTCTTGTTGTACTCCCTGACATGTCCGTAGAACCAGTCCATTTCAACATGGTCTGTAATCGCCACGGTCTGAATGCCCTTTTCAATAGCCGAGTCAAGAAGCTCTTCCACGCGGTAGATACCGTCAAAGGAACGGAAGGTGTGCGAATGTGTGTCAACAAAATTTTTAAATTTCAAAAAACCAGATCCCAACTAAAATATTGCTTAGATAAATATAATATAATAATAATATGTTTTTTTCAACAGTTTTTGGAAATAAGACAGCGGAATAATCAAATTTTTTTGTAAAATAATATTTGTGAGTAAGATTAACGGGAGATGAAATTATGCTGGACAAAATCTCATTGATTTTAGTCATCATCGGAGCGCTTAACTGGGGTTCCGTAGGACTTTTTCAGTTTGACCTTGTCGCATGGCTCTGCGGCGGACAGGACTCCATAGTTGCAAGAATCATTTTCACGCTTGTGGCTCTTGCGGGTATATGGTGTATTTCAATGCTTTTCAGAGACAGGGAAGAACTTGAAGTCGGAACAGTCGACGGCATCGACTGATAAGGGGCGGCACGACGGCCGCCCCTTTATACATATTAATTTTTTGCTGTAGTTGAAAGAGCCTTGAGTGAAGCCTCGACGGAGCTTTCGTAGCGTTCCTGCATTTCCTTTATCCAGCCGTTGAGGAAGCTTCTTGATTTTTCAATATCGGTTACCCATACGTTCTGAGCGTCGGCAAGCAGAACCTCCGAAAAAACTCTGTTGCTGCTTATATCGGTTATAATCGAAGGAATACCGTAATCGTCAAGCGCCGCGATAACAGCCTCATCGGCGTCGGAGGACTTTACAACAAGTCCGCTTGCACCGTATTTTTCAAGCTCCTCAGGAACGGAGAATGTACCTTTTTTCATTTCGGAACGTTCTTCAGCCGAAAAGCTGCGTTCAAGGTAAAACGGAATAATCGTGTCATCATTTGTTATCATGCCGTAATGGTCGGAATCAATTCCGATGAGCGTAAGCCTTGAAAGCATATCGTAATCAACCGCAAGCCTGTTAAGCTTTGACATATCCGAAAGCTGAACGATATTAAGATAAATCTTAACCCCGAGATATTTTTCAGACTGCAAGGCCTTAAACAGCTCTTCAAGCGGGGGAGCGGAACCGACTTTTCCGTAATCGTCCGCCATTACGGGAGTTCCGTTTTCCTTAAAGCAAAGGTCAACCACGACGGCGTCCGCACCGAGGCGTACAG
>JAZUDP010000107.1:0-53001 GCA_045639705.1 Acutalibacteraceae bacterium | reverse complement strand
GAGGAACCCGAAATTATGAAGCAGGGCGGCAAATACGGCGTGCGGCTGAAAGCGAGCGCACCGTCAATCCACCTTATGAAAGCGAATATAAATACTGAGGTTGCGCCGCTTGTGGGCAGTGAATCGCAGTCGGAGGATTTGGTGATGTATCTGCTTAAGGAATTCGAGGAAAATCCCACAAAAATATGGGAGTCGAATATTTTCGGGAAATCCCTTCATGAGCTTGTCAACGAAGGACTTCATAACAAGCTTTTCCGCATGCCGACCGATGCGAGAATGAAGATACAGGAAACTCTCGAAAAGGTTATCAATGAAGGCTGCAGCGGTCTTATCTGCATAATCCTCTGATTCCTTCAGTTTTAACAAATTACAATTTGCGGAGTGCCTCCGTTCCCTCGCCGGGTTAGCGATAAGCAGAAATAAAGTTATCGTGCGCGAGCCGGCGAACGACCGCAAACACTGCGGCATATATAAAAATCCTCCTGCGGAACTGAAGCACCGCGGGAGGATAATTCATTTTTCTGTTTTATGAGAAGCAGCGAAAAAACTATTTAAGAATATCAAACCAGAATTCAACGCCGCCCTCTGCGTTGTCAACTCCGCACGCCTGCGAATGCGCGTCCTGAACGGACTTGACAATCGAAAGACCGAGACCGAAATGCCCTTCGTTTCTGTTTCGCGCGGGGTCATTTCTGTAAAACGCTTCCCAGAGCTTTTCAAGCTCCGGCTGCGGAATATGACTTCCCGAATTGTAAACATAAATTCTGTAAACAAGCTCCATTTCCTCATATCTTACGCGGATAATTTTTTTATCTCCGCCAATGTAGGATACGGCGTTTGAAATGAGGTTGTTGATAACATAATGAAGCTTGTCGGGGTCACCGCTTCCGTGAATGTCATCTGTAATCAGATTTTCAAAAACAATACCTTTTTTCTCAAAGGTTTTTTCAAGCAGCATGAAGCGTTCCGAAACAAAATCTCTGATTGAAAAATCCCTGAAATTAAGCAGCTTTGTCTGCTGAAGATTCGCAAGGCTCATCATGTTTACAACAAGATTTGTCATCCTTGCGCATTCTTCGATGATTGTATCGCAGTATTCGTCAAGAGCCTGTGAATCATCCTTAAGGAACTTTGCACCCTCGGCGTAGCCCTGAATAATCGCAATGGGAGTTTTTAATTCGTGAGATGTGCTTGCGATAAATTCCTCGCGCGCCTTCTGCTCAATATCTCTTTCCTGAAGCTGGCTTGCGAGAAATTCCGTTTTTTCCTTAAGTCTTTCCTGCGTGAAAATCAGACTTTCATACAGATAATTAACGCTTGAAACTGTTTCATCCGTTTCGGTAATAATTGAACGCTCATGCGTCGGAATGCGAAGCGTAACATCGCTTGTTTCCGCCATTGCCTTTGTAACATCGCGTATATTTCGCAGCGGTCTTGTAATTCTCGTAATGAACAGATAGGCAACAAGACTGACGACAATAAATGTGATGACAAGAATAAAAGAAACGGCTATACTGATTGCGCTTGCCTGGAAATCAATCTGTGAGGAACGTATTGCCACTACATAAAGCAGACGGCTGTCCTCTGATTCCGAGGTCAGAAGATAGTATTCAATCTGATCCGTAGGATTGATATATCTTCCTGCCTTTGTTTTTTCATCAAAATACCGTCCTTCGCCGTCCATGAATACAGAATAATCAAAGCTGATTACGGGCAGCATGTGCTGTATTCTGGCTGAATCTTCAAGATAATAGCGCGTTGAATACTGCGTGTAAACAGGATTTGAAAAATTATCGTCAGCATTTTTTCGGCTGTAAATTTCGATTATAACCGAATTTTCACGTTCGATTTTCTGTATTTCCTCGTTTATTCTGTCTGTGGTTGTATTGGTATTCTGAAGCTCAATCAGTGAATCGCGCAGATTAAATGCGGTAACGCTTTCAATAATGCTCTTGTAAAACGAAACCGATGTAAAAAGTATCAGTGTGATTACTACAAGAAGAATCAGGAAAAACTGAATAAAGATAAAGCTCGGGGTGTTCGACATTTGCTCACGAATTTTATTAATTCGCTTAACTGCCAAATCAGTTCACCTCAATTTTGTATCCGATTCCGTAAATTGTTTTAAGGTGGGAGGTACCCCATGCGCCGAGCTTTGAACGCAGGCGTGCAACGTGGGAGTCAACGTTGCGTGCGTCGCCGACATAGTCAAAGCCCCAGATGTCGTCAAGGAGCTGTTCTCTTGTATAAACTCTTCCGCGGCTTGAAACAAGCTTCTGAAGAATATTGTATTCCTTAAGCGTCAGGTCGATAACCTCATCATTGATTGTAACCTGATGAGCGTCGTTATTCATGATAAGACCGTCAAGGGAAATAACATCCTTTTCGCCGGAGCTTGTTTTTGCCGTGCTGCGTCTTAAAGCAACATCGATTCTTTTCATAAGTACGGTGGGGCTGAACGGCTTTGTTATGTAGTCGTCGGCACCCGCTTCAAAGCCGGTTATTTCATCAAATTCCGCGCTTCTTGCCGTAAGCAGAATAACGGGAACGGAGGAAGTCTTGCGAATCTGTCTGCAGACCTCGCGGCCGTCCATTTCGGGAATCATTACATCAAGAATGAAAAGGTCGATTTTTTCGTCGGAATTAAAAATATCAAGAGCCTCGCGGCCTGTTCCCGCTTCAACAGGCTCATGACCGCTTCTTTTAAGAAAGTCGCAGACCAGTCGTCTTATTTTACTTTCATCATCAGCAATAAGTATTTTTGCCATTTGTATCACTCCTTCTAATGTTTATATCGGAAAGATTAATTAATTTTACCATATTTTTATAAATAAAACAAGTATTTTGCAAAAGCTGCCGAAGAAAAACAGTATGAGCTGGGCGCGATATTTACTTGTTCACAGATATATAAAAAACGGCGTTCCCTCAGAAAAAGGGGAAACGCCGCTTTGCTTTTTTATGATTTTGTCCAGTCAATTTCAAGCTTATCGCCGTACATATCCTTAAAGAAGCTGTCAACGAAGTCGTATGTGAATTTGCTGTTGTTTGAGCCGTGAGAATTTGCAAGCTCGGCTGAGTAATCTCTGAACGGGATAATTCTTATGTTGCTGAAATTACTGTTGTAATGATTAACGGTCGGAATTAGCTTTGCGGATTCAATTGTGATTTTGTTCGTACCGAGGTCTTTCTTTACGACAACATCGGCTATGCCGCCGAGAACATTCTCCTTGTACATCTGACATGAGATAATATTGCCGAGAGACCAGATAATCAGCGCCTGCTCGCCGTCGCCGTTCTGACGGTATTCAAAGGGCTGCAGCACATGAGGACCTGTGCCGATAACAATATCCGCACCGTATTCCATAAGCTTTTCCATGATTTCCTGCTGTGATTCGTCCGGCTCGGTAATGTCCTCTGTCTGCCAGTGCATTGAAACGCAGACAACATCGGAATTCTGCTTTGCGTTGTCAATCATTTTTTTCATGGTTGCATAAAGCTCGTCCTTGGTAAAGCGCTTGTCATCAAGCGAAAGAAGTCCGAGAGTTGAATCGTCCGCGAGACTGAAGCCGTTGAGATACTCGGTAAAGCCGACAAATGAAAACTTTATTCCGTTTACATCCTTTACCTGCGGCTTGAGCATGTCTTCACGGCTTTCGTAAAGTCCGGTAAGCAGAATATCCTTTGATTTGATATATTCCATGTTGTCTCTTGCCGCCTGCTCGCCTCTGTCAAGAACATGGTTGGTTGACTGATTGAAAACATCAAAGCCGACATTTTTCATTTCGTCAAGAAGCTCAGCGGGGGAGTTGAAGCACGGCATTGTCGAAGGCTCAAGCTTCGGGTCGATAATCGTCTCCTGATTCAGAAAAGCGATATCCGAAAGACCGATTATTTCCTTTATGTTTTCGTATGAATAGCTGAAATCGTAGCCATCTCCGCCGGCCTTTTCGTGCGCCTGCCTGTAAATGCTGCGGTGAATAAGATTGTCGCCCGCGCACATCAGCCTTGCCGTGGCCGTGCCGGTGGGTGCGGCGGTGACATTTTCGCCTTCCTGAACCGTCTTTGTGTCTGTGTAAGTCACGCCGTTCTTCAGTCTTGAACGGTCAACAACAATCAGTATTGCGCTGACTATTATTGCAATGCAGAGTATACAGTCAATAACAACAATGGCGGTTTTGCCCTTTGACCATTTGTGGGTATCCTTCATATTATACATCTCCGATATTCTGATTGATAACTTATTTTAACACAGGTAAAGGCTTTTTGCAACAATCGAACAGCACTGTTTATAATGCGGATGCAAAAAAATTGCGGGAAAAATAAGCGGATAGGTTAAAAATGCGGGGAAGAATCTTATTTTATACCGCGCTATTCCGAAAAGCCTGCCGTCAGACAGATTGCGGCTTTGCTTTATAGCCTGTATTATGCCGAGCTTCGGATTTTCGGCAATCAGATACGGCGCAAGAAAATAACGCTGAACCGCAACAAATCTGAATATCAGCCCCGCTGCGAGCAGAAGTATTCCTCCTGAGACAAGCGATACCGACAGCCACAGCTCAATTCCGCCGTAAAACGCAATCAGCACGGCAGAGGTAAAAACAAGAATTGCAGGGGAAAGAAAAGCAAGCGTCCACAGCAGCTTCAGCGCAAAAACAGACGCGCACAGACCGAAGGCTTTCACTGAGCGCGAGGGCCTGAACCAGAAACGCAGCCGTTTGCCGCACTGCTTTTTCTTTGTAAGTCTTCCCGAATACCATGCCTTTTCGCCGACCGACACAGTGCTGAGAATAAAAAACATAAAAACGGTCAGCAATAAAAACATTGCCGATACTGTTACCGGGTAAAAATCAATTCCTGCGGCGGTCATTGCCGAACTTAAATTCAGAAGACCGGAAAGCTTAAGAATAAAATACGGCAGGACTGAAAAAACAGCACAGCACAGCAGAGCGAAAACAACAATGCTCATTGAGCGCAGATAAGCGCCCCTGTTCAGCTGACGGCTTATTTTTCCTATTGCTCTGTTCGTCATAATATCACCTCTGAGAAATGTTTGACCGCAAATAACGCAGTTATTCATCCGGGATAATATGTTTATATTGAAAATCGTCTTTTGCTGTGCTATAATCAAAAAAATGCCGATTTTAAGCAATTAAGGTGAGAAAATGGATTTTGAATATACCGCTTCGGTAATCGTACCTGTATATAATGTTGAAAAATATCTCAGAAAATGTCTTGATTCACTTGCCGAACAGACCGTTGATAAAAAGAAAATGGAGGTTCTTGTTATCAACGACGGCTCCATTGACGGCAGCTGGGATATCTGTGTCGAATACAGCAGAAAATACGATTTCATCAAGGCCTTCACCAAGGAGAACGAGGGTCTTTCAGCGACAAGAAATTTCGGAATAATCAACGCAAAGGGCAGGTATATTTTCTTCCTTGACAGCGACGATTATTTTACGCCTCAGACCGTCGAAAAGGTTACGGACTTTTTTGATACGGTTTATGATGAGGTCGACATGGTTGCCTATAACGAGGTGCGCTTTAAGGGAAACGAAAAAATAAAGCCGCATTTCCGGTTTAATATTCTGAAGGAGCAGGGCGTTTATGACCTGAATGAATATCCGTATATCACGCAGACCCGTGTAAATATCTGCGTAAAAAATATGGACGACTACAACCTGCTTTTCAATACCACACCGGGCTTCCGTCTTGAAGACCAGGAGTACTGCAACCGTGTGCTTATGCCGAAAATGAAGCTCGGCTACTGTCCCGACGGAACATATATGTACAACAAGGGCAACGAGAGCAGTATTATGAGCGTGTATTTTCACGCATACTATCTTTTTCAGACCTCAATGGAATATTTTGAGGGACTTTTCGAAATGTTCCCCGAAAAGGTTCCCGAGTATTTTCAGTCAATCCTTATCAACGACCTTCGCTGGAGACTTAAGGATGATATTCTGCTGCCTTATCAGTACGAGGGCAAGGCATATGACGACTCGGTCGGCAGAATAAGCGCTCTGCTTAAGCGCGTCGACGATAAAATAATTCTTGAGCATCCCGACTGCGCCGAAATGAACAAGCATTATTTCCTTAAGCTTAAATATGACGGACATCTTGATTTTGAAAACGGTGAAAAGCTCGTCCTTAAAAGCGGAGATAAAACAGTATACGAAACCGAGGAAATCAACCTCGTTATTGATAAGCTGCATTTCCGCGGCGACAGACTCGAGGTCTGCGGACATCTTTCGTCTCCCGTATTTCTTTATGCGCCGAAGCCTGAGCTTCAGCTGAGAAAGAAGAGGGGAACAGAGGAGATTGAGCTTTTTGAATCGTCATTCTGCTTCGACAACGCAAATGTCAAAAACAATCAGGCATGGGGCTTCCGCTTTGAGCTTGATACATCAAAGGATATAACCTTCGGCTTTGTGCTTAAAACAGACGGAAAAATCCGTGAAACAAAAATCGTTTCGGGCGACTGGACCGCGGTGAAGAAGGAAATAGGGCGTGACGCGGTTGTTTCGGGCGGAAAGGAATGCCGCTTTACCGAAAAGCGTATTGTTGTTAAGAATGTCGGCAGAAAAGACGAATTGATATATAAGCTGAAAACTGCATTCAGTTTTCTGAAGAAAAACAGAAAGGTGTTTGCTGTCAGAATGCTGAACCTGCTTATGACGCTGTTCATGCCCGAAAAAAGAATCTGGCTTTATTCTGACGACAGCACATCCGAAACGGGCAATGCGTACAGCCAGTTTGTTCACGACTGTGCGCTCAATGACGGAGTAAAGAGATTCTACGTTGTTAACGGAAACCCTGCCGAAAAGAGCGGTCAGCTTGATCCTTTACTGCAGAAGCAGCTGCTTGTTTTCCGTTCAAATAAGCATAAGCTTTATTATCTGAAAGCAGAAAAGCTTATTGTTTCGTCCGAGGACACGCTTTCTTATCTGCCGTTTTTCGATGATATATACAAGTACTATATGGATTTGTTCAACGGCGAGCTTATCTGTCTGGGCAGCGGTGTGTTCAATGCCCATATGCCGTGGAAATACTCATACGAAAGACTTGATAACTGCCGCAGAGTTGTTTCGTCGGACTTTGAAACAAAGCTTCTTACGGAGAAATACAACTATCCCGCGGAATCGCTTATTAAATCCAAAATGCCCCGTTACGATTCATTTGAAGTGTCAGGCGCCGATGAAAGCAGGCATATCCTTTTCGCACCGTCATGGCGCAAGTATCTTATCGGTCAGACCGGCAGCGGCAGCTGGATTCCCGCTGAAAACAGGTTCACGGATTCGGATTATTTCAAGGCGACGATGAAATTCCTCATGAGCGAGGAGCTTGAAGAGCTGCTTTCCGAAAACGACCTTTATCTTGATCTGAAGCTTCATCCTGTCTATTCCTGCTACAAGGACTGCTTTGTATTTTCAAATTCAAGAATAAACGTTGTTTACGATATCGACGAAAACAGGTATTCGATGGTTATAACCGACTATTCGACAATAGCCTTTGATTTTGTTTATCTCGGCAGACCCGTTATGTACTTTGTTCCCGATTATGACAAATTCAAGGCGGGTATGCATCTTTTCAGAGAGCTTGAAATGCCGCTTGAGGACGGCTTCGGCGAGCTGACAACAACTCCCGAAAAGGCTGTGGAGGCACTCGGGAGAATAATAGAAAACGACGGTAAGATCTTACCGCCGTTCGCTGAAAAGTATTCTGATTTCTTCTTCAAAAACGAAAAGGACTGCATGGACAGAATTTACAATGCAGTAATAAACTGAATTATTTTTCGCTGCTGCGTGCCTCGGCTATAGCTTTTGCAAGCTGGTCGGGGCATGATGTGTTTTTAAAGCCGCAGGTTGTGCCGGCGAGAGTGTCGATAATATCCTGAGCGTTCATCCCGTCAACAAGCTTTGAAATACCCTTAAGATTGCCGTTGCAGCCGCCCATGAACTGTACGTTTGTGACGATGTCATCCTCAAGGTCGAACTGAATCATGCTTGAGCATGTGCCGTGAGTTCTGTATGTGTATGTCATCTGAATTACCTCCGAAAAGTTACTTTTCATATGATAATTCAAATTAATTCGCTTGTCAAGTCATAATATACAGCAGCGCCATCATCAGCATTCTGTCGCCGCCGTCGGCTGTAAGCACAAGCAGCAGTGCCATGAGCAGCAGAATGTCTCCGTCGTTCCGGCTGCTTTCGCCGAAGCCGAGCAGGCTTTTTACCGGACACGCGCCCCTGCAGAACGGCGTTTCCTGCGATTGCGTCCACGGATTTCTGTGACCGAAAATCTCGTCGGGCGGGGGAAAGCTCTCTTTTTCCGGCGGCGGAGCTGTTCGCGGCGGCTCGGGTCTGCGCTGAGGTGTTGCTCTCTGCTGAAGCTCGCGGGCATAGCGTATCGCCTGCGCATGCATCTCCGAAAAGTCGTTCGTCATGGCTGTTCATCTCGTTTCATAAGACTTTGAATAAGAGGAAAGACATCCATAAGCTTAAGAATCTGCATTGCCTCATCAGCTTTTTTCTGTCTGTACGGGCTTAAATTCGGCTTCAGTGCCTCAATCAGACGGCAGCGTTTTCCGCCGTCCGAATTCATCGCCGACATAATATCGGAGAGCCTTGCGAACATCCCGGGGTCAAGCTTTCCGAAATCAAAGCCGTCTGAAGAAGACGGTGGAGGCGTGCTGCTTTGGGGCGGCGGATTGAATCCTCCCGAACCGAAAAGAGCCTCGGCGGTTTCTCTGAGAGCGTTTATGTCATCGGGTGTAAGTGAGGCAAGAATATCATTTATGCTGTCCATTTATTTTCTGCATGATTGACTGAGCGGCAGGGGAGCTGAGCAGCGCGGAAAGCTTTTCTTTGTCTGCGAGAATGTCAAAAAGCTTTTTGTTTTCCTCTGCACTCATGCCTGCCATAATTTTTTCGGCAGTTTGCTTCCTGTCGGCCGGGCTGTTTATACTGTTGAGAAACGAAGAAAAATTTCCCTGCTGATTATTTGTCATTTACAATCACACTCCGATGGGTTATAATTAATTTATATTAAAAACGAAAGGGTTTTATGTTTGCGTATTCTTGTAATTTCCGATTCTCACGGCGATTCATATGCAATCCGTCAGGCGGTTTCCGAGCAGCCGACGGCAAAAATGCTGTTCTTCTTAGGCGACGGCGAATATGACACATCGTTTCTCGACGGCGCTCCGTCGGGGATGTTTGTGCATAAGGTGAGAGGTAACTGCGATTACGGCAGCAGCCTTCCGACATATGTTGCCGACGAGGTGAACGGAGTAAGAATCTATGCCTGCCACGGTCACTGTGAGCAGGTCAAATACACGCGTCAGCATCTTATCGACAGAGCGCGCGATAACGGTGCGTCTATTGCATTATACGGCCATACGCATGTCCCTGACACAACCTACTGCGACGGGATATGGCTTGTAAATCCGGGCAGCATACGCGAGGACAGCTACGCCGTAATAGACATAACAGAGCAGGGTGTAATGCCGATTCTGATGAAATTGAGATAAATTATATTGACTAATTGAAAAAAATTGATATAATAAAAAATAATAAAAAGTAAAGGAATGATTTTATGGCTTTTTGCAGATATTGCGGAACAGAAATCCCCGAAGGAAGTGCCTTCTGCGCTAATTGCGGAGCAAATGTTAATACTCAGTATAATGCTCAGGAGCAGAACAACGCCCAGTTTAACAATCAGTATAATGCACAGAACAATACGCAGGGAAAGAACTTTGCGGACACAATCAACAATCTTAATAACACTCCCGACACAACAGCAGAGTTTGACCACGCCGATATTGAGGCGAACAAGGTTCTCTCACTTTTTGCATATTTAGGAATTCTTTTCCTTATTCCGCTCCTTGCGGCAAAGGATTCAAAATATGCCCGTTTCCATTCAAATCAGGGAATAGTTCTGTTTTTATGCAGCCTTGCGGTTAATGTTCTCAGAGTAATTCCTTATGCAGGCGCTGTACTTGCGTCTGTCGGCAGCATAATTGTATTTGTTCTGGCAATTATCGGAATAGTAAATGCCGTTACAGGCAAAGCAAAAGAGCTTCCCGTTATCGGACAGATAAAGCTGCTGAAGTGATGTGTTTTTTTATCGGTATATTTTAATTTCACAGTGTAGGGGCGATTAATGAATCGCCCATCAAAATTTGCAGTAATTCCACGGGACATTCGTGAATATTCCCTGCAAACTTTAATTTAAAAAGGTGTCATTCTGAGCGAAGCGAAGAATCTCAACTTACCTTCTTTGAGATTGTTCGTCGCAAGCTCCTCAGAATGACATTAATTATTTCTTACTGCTTGTACACAGTAAAATAATTTAAAAAATCCCGTATTATCTCTTGACAAAACGAATAAACTTTGATAAAATAATCAGCGTTGCAGACATGCGGGTGTAGTTTAGTGGTAGAATTCCAGCCTTCCAAGCTGGTCGTGTGGGTTCGATTCCCATCACCCGCTCCATTTCCTCAGTTCTGCAATGAGGTCACATTTTGCGCTTGTAGCTCAGGTGGATAGAGCAACTGCCTTCTAAGCAGTGGGTCAGGGGTTCGAGTCCCTTCAAGCGCGCCATATGGTGGGTATAGCTTAGCTGGTTAAAGCGCCAGTTTGTGGCACTGGAGACCGTCGGTTCGAATCCGACTATCCACCCCATTCAGTAAATCTGCAAGAACCTTTTCTTGCAGATTTATGTTTATAAAAAGAAAATTTTGGGGAGTCGTCAAGCGGTAAGACACAGCACTTTGACTGCTGTATGCGTGGGTTCGAATCCCGCCTCCCCAGCCAAATCCAAGGAAACAACATTTGTTGTTCCTTGGATTTTTTCTTTAAGCGGGATTCGAAAAGGTCGGTGCCGTAAGGCATTTCAACAGTCCGGTGGACTGTTGAAAAGACCGTGGGCGTGTCGCGAGCGGCAGCGATGCGAGCGAATCCCGCCTCCCCAGCCCCCAAAAGCACGTTTGGACGGTGCTTTTTTGAATGATGTGTTCCGCTGTGCGAAACATGATATGCCGTATGGTGTGATGTTCACCTGCAGTGAGTGATGTGCGCTTTGCGCGTGAATATACGAAACACATCGCATCATTTTCGTAAAACATCATTATGGCGATAGCCATTGCATCGCTGTGCCGTATGGTACAACATCATTTACAAAATTTTTTGCTGTAATTCTATTTCATACTCTTTTCCTCAGCTGTATCCAAAGACTGAATTAATTACTCCTGATTACATTGACTTACCATCATAAACGTGATAAAATATTAACAAAATTTTACAAAAAAGAGATGTTTAAAGTGAAGAAAGTAATCTCATTCTGGACTGGCACAAGTCTTATTCTGCGAATAGCAGGCGGAATTGTTGTCGGCGTTGTGCTTGCGCTGTTGGTTCCGCAGGCAACATTCATCAAAATTTTTGGCGACATTTTTGTCAGCGCACTTAAAGCAATCGCGCCCGTTCTTGTTGCCGTACTTGTCATGAGTTCCCTTGCAAAGTCGGGAAAGAGCATAGGCTCTCAGTTTAAAACCGTTATCGCTCTTTATATGCTTACAACTTTTTCCGCTTCAATTTTTGCGGTATTTGCAAGCAAGCTTTTCCCCGTTAAATTAGCGCTTTCCGTTGCCGCGGAAAATGCTGCGCCTGCCGACCTCGCGGAGGTTTTTAAAACGCTGTTCCTTAATATGGTAGCCAATCCTATTGATTCCGTAGCGCAGGGCAGCTATACCGGTATTCTTTTCTGGGCAATAGTTATCGGACTCGCTCTTAAGAAAGTTGCAGGCGAAAACACATTAAACGCTGTTTCTGACTTTTCAGACGCTATTTCAAAGACTGTTCAGTGGGTTATCCAGTTTGCTCCGTTCGGCATTATGGGCATCGTATTCTCCTCTGTTTCCGACGGCGGTCTGAATATCTTCACCTCTTACGGCAAGCTGCTCGCGGTACTCGTCGGCACAATGCTTTTCTGCTCGCTGATTGTCAATCCTATTATTGTCGGTGTTCTCCTGCGCCGCAATCCTTATCCGCTGGTATTCCGATGCCTGCGTGAAAGCGGAATACAGGCATTCTTTACCCGCAGCTCGGCCGCCAATATTCCTATTAATATGGCGCTGTGCGAAAAGCTCGGACTTAATAAGGATTTCTATTCTGTTTCCATTCCTCTCGGTTCGACAATCAATATGGACGGCGCCGCTGTTACCATCAGCGTAATGACGCTTGCCGCTGCCAATACAGTCGGTATTCATGTTCCGATTTCAACAGCAATTTTCCTCGGCATCATCTCAACACTTGCAGCGTGCGGTGCTTCGGGTGTTGCGGGCGGTTCACTTCTCCTTATCCCCATGGCATGCTCGTTCCTCGGAATTAACAGTGATATAGCAATGCAGGTTGTTGCAGTCGGATTTATCATCGGTGTTGTTCAGGATTCGGTTGAGACAGCACTTAATTCCAGCGGCGATGTAATTTTCACAGCTACCGCAGAATATTACACCCGCATGAAGGAAGAACGCAGACAGAAAAAAGCACTTAAAAAGTAAATGTAAAATAATAAAAGCGAAGCAGCCGATTGACTGCTTCGTTTTTTGTTGACATTGAAAATACAAGTGTGATACACTATATCATAATAATTATAAAAGATATCAAAAGATGAGGAAAAGTCATGAAATACAATGCAGGTGTGGAAAAATACAAACAGCGTGAATCGGGTATAGAGCTTGTTCGAATTATTGCTGTTTTAATGGTGATTGCCGTTCATTATTTCGGTGGCGATGAGGGTATATTATCACAAAATTTGTTTTTTTCTTTTAATCATGTTTCCTTTAGGATAATTGAGAGTCTTTGTGTGATATGCGTTAACTTGTTCGTGATTATTACAGGATATTTTGGCGTCACCAAAAAGGGTATTAATATCAGACGCATTGTTGACATAATAGTGGTTGTAGCTTTTTGGGGAGCAGCATCATACTTTTTTAATTGCATTTCTTCTGGTTCTGCAATTACAACTTCAGAATTAGTGAAATCTGTTTTTCCGTATATGTTCGGTTCTTTATGGTATGTGCGTGTATATTTGATTCTGTCTTTAATTGCGCCGTTTATAAATATGGCTTTGTTGTCTATGAACAGAAAGAATTATACAATTTTTATCGTTGTCATATTAGTTCTGTTTTCTTTGCTCCCTTCATTTGTTCCGGCTTTTGAGAATGAAAACGGGTATGACATAATTCATTTCGTTTTGATATACTGTATCGGCGGATATATTAGGCTTCACTTGGATAAGAAACCGCCGATGTGGATTTGTTTTGCAACGTGGATTGGGTTCTCGGCGATAACTGCTTTGTTCAGTGTGTATGGTGACGGCTTAGGCTATTGGGGATATGATTTTATATCTGTTGTATTATCCTGTATTGCACTGTTTATTATGTTTTCGCAGATTAAATTTAAATCTGCAATAATTAATTATATTGCATCTCTTACGTTTGGTATTTATGTACTTGAGGGAGTAATTCCAGAGAGGTATAAATATTTCGGGGGGGAGAAGCAACTATTTTGATTCCAAATATTTTCTGATTCATTTTATTGCGTGTGTATTATTTATATTTGTTGTAGCGGCTTTGTTAGAGCTTATCAGAAAGTTCTTGTTTAAATTCACAGTTGACAGATTGTTTGATAAGATTGGTTTTATTAATAAAAAAATAATTTATCAAATAAAGAAGATTAAAAAAAGATTGTATAAATAGTTGTGTATAAAAAATCCGGACAGCCCAAACTGTCCGGATAATTTTGTTTATGCTGCAATCTTTTCTTTTTCTTCCGTTTTTTTCTCGTCAAATATCGGCGTGTAGTTTACAAGGAACAGTACAAGATAAACGCCCCACATCGGAATGTTTTCAATAAGTCCGTCCTTGCCGACGGTGATAAGCAGTACAAGCATTGTCAGAAGCAATGCGGCGAAGGCTACGGTTACAAGAATAAATTTCTTGTTCTTTCTTTTAAAGGACATTGAGAACAGGAACAGAACAACGGGAGCGGAACCGAGAAGAGCAAACAGCAGAGCGCCTGCCCAGTGTCCCATGCATCTTGCCGAGGTGAGAACAAGGTCCTCGCCGAATGACGGCAGATTGATTGTCATATACAGCGCAGCGCAGCCTATTGAGCCCGCCACAACGGCGAGACGGTTTCTGTAGTTGAACTTGTTATACATAAGCATAATGTTCATGAAAACGGCCGCAGTGGAAAATACGCCCCATCCTCTGAACTCCCACGGGAAGTCAAGACCTATCATGCTTGCCGTGTAGAGATGAGGATCCTTGAGAAAACCGTACCATGTGATGAATGCGCATCCGAAAATCAGCGCAATAAGCGAAACCGCTTTTGCCGCTTTGCCTACAGTACCGTAAAGGTATTTCTTTATGTAGACGATAAAGAGAAGCAGCGTTATGCATGAAACAATGACCCATACGGGATAGAGCCAGTGACGGCCTATCATGCCTGTGATATCCTCGTGGAAAAATTTAATATGTTCTTCAAGCTCCACAACCGTTCTTGCATCCTTGGTTTCATAATTGACAAGAACGATTTTGTTCATAAAAAATGTCATCCATATTGCGTATGCGGCGGTGAAAATGCCCCACATAATCGCATATGCCTTCGGCATTTTTTCATTTTTTAAATTCATTATGATTCCTCCTTTAAGCTCATTATAACTGAATTATTCCGTATTTGCAAGATGATTATTTCAATTTGTACAGCTCCTCGCAAAGCGCTCCGAGTTCTTCCATTGTAAGACTTTCGGCTCTCACCGTTGCGGGCAGACCAGCAGCTTCTATTGCGGAAATTACCTGCTGCTTCGGAATACCCATGCCCGAGCTTATTCCGTTTGACGCTGTTTTTCTGCGCTGACTGAACGCCGCTCTTACCATGCGGAAGAAAAATTTCTCGTCGCTTACTTCAACAGGCGGGTCGTTCCTTATACTGAGCCTGATAACCGCGCTGTCAACGTTCGGCGAGGGCATAAACGAACCGCGTGAAACATCAAACAGCTTCTGCGCCTCGGCATAGAAATTAACCGCAACCGTTACCGCGCCCGAATCCCTGCTGCCGACATCGGCGCAAAGTCTCTGAGCTGCTTCCTTCTGTACCATTACCGTGACCGATTCGATATTCAGTCTGCTTTCAAGCAGCAGCATGATAACGGGGGATGTGATGTAATAGGGGAGATTGGCGCAGATCGTTACGGGCATATCGCCGAATTCCTCTTCGAGTATTTCGGGAAGATTGACCTTGAGAATATCACCGTGAATGATTTTTATGTTGTCAAAATCTGCAAGCGTTTCGTCAAGAATGGGGAAGAGTCTGTCGTCAAGCTCAATGCAGACAACCCGGTCCGCTCTTTTTGCAAGCTCAGCGGTCAGAACACCGATTCCCGTTCCGATTTCAAGCACGCCTGCGCCTTTACGCGCGCCGCCTTCATCAGCTATGCGCGGGCATACGGAGGGATTGATTATAAAATTCTGCCCGAGAGCCTTCGAAAAAGTAAAGCCGTGACGGCTCAGTACGCTTTTAATTACACCGATATCAGATAAATTATTCATATTAACCTCGTTTATGTATTGCTTTTTTTCGCGAAAAATTATATAATATTATCTCATTAATAATACATTATCAGTATCAATTTGTCAATCGGAGGGATTGAAATGAAGGTTCTTGTAACAGGAGGCGCGGGATATATAGGTTCGCATACCTGCGTTGAACTGCTTAACGCCGGATATGATGTTGTAATAGCCGATAATTTTTACAACAGCAGTCCCGAAGCGCTCAACAGAATTAAGGAGCTTACAGGAAAAGATTTCGTTTTTTATGAGTGCGATATAAGAGACCGAGCAGCTCTTGATAAGATTTTCAAAGAAAACAGTATTGATTTCGTAATCCATTTTGCAGGCCTTAAGGCTGTCGGTGAAAGCGTAAAAAAGCCTGTTGAATATTATGATAACAATCTTGGCTCTACAATCACGCTCTGCGAGGCCATGCGTGAGGCAGGCTGTAAAAAGCTTGTTTTCAGCTCGTCCGCAACCGTTTACGGCATGAACAATCCGTCGCCTCTCAGAGAGGACATGCAGATCGGCGGCACAACCAATCCGTACGGAACAACTAAGTATATGATAGAGCTTATCCTTCAGGATATATGCAGAGCGGATAACGAGTGGAGCATTGCGATTCTCCGTTACTTCAATCCTATCGGTGCGCACGAGAGCGGCAGAATCGGCGAAAATCCCAACGGACTGCCCAATAATCTTATGCCGTATATCACTCAGGTTGCGATAGGCAAGCTTCCCTGCCTCAGCGTTTTCGGCGATGATTACGATACTCCCGACGGAACGGGTGTGCGCGATTATATTCATGTTGTCGACCTTGCTCTCGGTCATCTTAAGGCAATGGAAAAGCTTAATACAAGCAAGGGTGCGCTGGTTTACAATCTCGGCACAGGCAAGGGCCACAGCGTTTTTGAGCTTATTCACGCTCTTGAAAAGGCAAGCGGCGCAAAAGTGAACTACAAGGTTGTTCCGCGCCGTGAGGGCGACCTTGCAACCTGCTATTCCGACCCGTCAAAGGCATACCGCGAGCTTGGCTGGAAGGCTGAACGCGGCATTGAAAAGATGTGCGAGGATTCCTGGAGATGGCAGAAGAACAATCCGAAGGGATATTAATATATGGAATATTTTGAAAACAGTCAGGAGCCCGAGGTTGCGGTGCTTGTCGGCGTTGACTTCGGAACGTATAACGCCGAGGTGTCCATTGATGAGCTTGAGGAGCTGGCGAGGACTGCGGGCGCTGTTGTTGCGGCAAAGCTTATTCAGAAGCGCGACAAGCCCGATACGGCAACCTATATCGGCAGCGGCAGACTGCAGGAAATAAAGGAATTTGCCGAAGCCAATGATGTTGACCTCCTGATTTTTGACGGTGAGCTTACGCCGTCACAGCAGAGAAATATAGAGAACGAAACAGATATAAGGGTAATCGACAGGACTACCCTTATTCTTGATATCTTTGCCGCCCGTGCAAGAAGCGGCGAGGGTAAAATTCAGGTTGAGCTTGCACAGCTTAAGTATTCGCTTCCGCGTCTCGGCGGCAAGGGTACAGAGCTTTCCCGTCTCGGCGGCGGTATAGGCACAAGAGGACCCGGTGAAAGCAAGCTTGAAAGCGACAGAAGACACATCCGCAGGCGCATACAGAGCCTTGAAGCCGAGCTTGCGGAAATAGCTAAGCGCAGGGAAAATCTCCGTCTGAGACGCGCCAAGGACGGCGTGGAAACGGTTGCGATTGTCGGTTATACAAACGCGGGTAAATCAACCCTTATGAACGCGCTGACAAACGCGGGCGTGCTTGCCGAAAACAAGCTTTTTGCCACTCTTGACCCTACCTCGCGTGCGCTTACGCTTCCCGACGGCAGGGATGTAATGCTGATTGATACGGTCGGACTTGTTAGAAGACTGCCGCACCATCTTGTCGAGGCATTTCATTCAACGCTTGAGGAGGCGGCAAATGCATCGGTTATTCTTAATCTCTGCGACGCGTCCGTCCCGTGCTGTACGGAGCATCTTGCGATAACACAGCAGATTCTTGATGCGCTCGGATGTGAGAATAAGCCGGTTATTTCAGTGCTTAATAAATGCGACCTGTGCGACGGCAATTTCGTTCTTCCGGCGCAGGGTAAGTTCATCATGATATCGGCAATCAACGGCGTCGGACTTGACCGACTGCTTGCGAGCATTCAGCTTGCGCTTCCGCTGACCAGAAAAAAAGCGGAAATGCTTATTCCGTATACCGACGGCGGTCTTGTGAATTATATACGCGAGGACGGCGTCATGCTGCAGGAGGAATACCGCGCAGACGGAATTTATGTCAAGGCGGTAATGGACATCCGTTTCCTCGAAAAGCATAAGGAATATCTGATAGGATAATGAGCGATTCACCGAAACGTAAGCTGAACAGGCTGAAAAATTACGATTACAGTACCAACGGAGCGTATTTATAACGATTTGCACGCATAATCACAGATGTATTTTTGGGAAAAATGTAGGGGCGAGCATTGCTCGTCCGTATGAATTGTCAGAATACGGTAAAGTTGTTGATGATGCCGTAATCAGAATTAATGACATTTATCCGTGCGTTTTTGTTGACAAATACGTTATAATGCCAAATCATATTCATATTATTTTGAAAATTGATAATTCAGCGCGCGGACGACCACATTATCCGCAATAAACAGGACTATGAAATGATATGGGAATACATCGAGACTAATCCGCAGAAGTGGACAGAGGATTGCTTTTATACCGAATAGAATAAATAAAGGCTTACGGTTTTCGCCGTAAGCCTTGTTTGTTTATCTGAGATTGTTGTCCTTAAGCAGCTTGTTGATTTTTGCTTCGGGGTCAAGCAGCTCGCTGAGTGATGTATCGTGGTTGAGCGTGTCAATGAGATATGAGATATATTTTGAAAGGTCAACTTCAATGTACCATTCCTTTGTCTTAAGTTCGGGACGGCGGTAAACAACGTTTGTCGTGAATACTCTGTAAATGACGCCTTCCTTGTATGCCTTGTCGAAGCCGTCAAGACCGTTGCAGAAAAGACCGAAGGATGAGAAAATGTAAATGCGGTTTGCGCCGAGTTCTTTTTTGAGCTTTGTGGCAACCTCAATCATGGATTCACCCGAAGAAATCATATCGTCAACGATGATAACATCCTTGCCTGCAACGTTGTCGCCGAGGAACTCATGAGCGATAATCGGGTTTCTTCCGTCAACGATTCTTGAATAATCGCGGCGCTTGTAGAACATACCGAGGTCAACACCGAGAACTGTTGAATAATAGATACATCTTGACATACCACCCTCGTCGGGGGAGATAATCATAAGATTGTCCTTGTCAAGGTTGAGGTCTTTAACATTTCTGACCATGGCCTTAATCATCTGATATGCGGGAGAAACGCTTTCAAATCCGCAAAGGGGAATAGCATTCATAACTCTGGGGTCATGAGCGTCAAAGGTGATGATGTTTTCAACACCCATTGAATGAAGCTCCTGAAGCATCATTGCGCAGTCAAGGGATTCACGGCTTGAGCGCTTGTGCTGTCTGCCCTCGTAAAGCATGGGCATGATGACGGAAATTCTCTTTGCCTTTCCCTCGATGGCGCTGATTGCGCGCTTGATGTTTGCAAAATGCGCGTCAGGACTCATGGGTACGTTCATGCCGTACATTTTGTAGGTAACGCCGTAGTTGAAAACATCGCAGAGAATGAAAATATCATAGCCTCTTACGGTCTGCTTGAGTGCGGCCTTGCCTTCGCCTGTGCCGAAACGGGGAAAGTCAATGTCAACAATGTAGGTCTGCTTTTCATAGCCTGCGAAAGCAAGAGTGTTCTTGTGTTCGCTGTTGCGTTGAAAACGCCATTTGATAAGGTAATTATCAATTTTGTTGGCAAGCTCCTCACAGCCGGGAAGAGCAATAATGCCAAGCTGACCCACGGGAATGGTGTTGTAATTTGGTTCGTTTCTCATTTTACCGTCATCCGCCTTTACACTATATATAGTTTTATCTATTGTACTATAATTGCAGGATTTTTGAAAGAGAAAACCCCGAATTTGAGATTAGAATTAAATCGAAAATTCGGGGGCTAATTTGTTAACTTTATACAAAACTGTGTTCTGCATTTATGACAGCGAAACAGTTGTCATGTTTTTCTCTGAGCTTATTTGTGATTTCGGCAATAAGCTCATCGCGTCCCTTTGGAAATTTGTAGGGAATAACAAGATCAAATATAACATTTGTGTGCGTCGGGCCGTCAACAATTCTGAAATCGTGAAGATTCAGACGGTCGTCAATATTTTTAATTATTTCTTTACAGCACTCCTTCAGTTCCGTAACGCGCTCATTATCTGTATCAATCGGGTCATAGTGAATTGTCATCTGAATTCCCATTTTTTTATAGATATCCTGTTCGATGTTGTCAATTATATCGTGACTGATCATGACATCAAGGTCGCGGGGCATTTCAACATGAAGACTGCCGAAAAATCTGTCGGGACCGTAGTTGTGAAGAATAAGGTCATGAATATCTGAAACATGTTCGTAAGACATGACTGTGTTTTTTATCTCGTCAACGGTTTCCTTTGTCGGCGGCTGACCGATAAGAGCGTGCAGAGTGTCCCTGAAAATCTCAAAGCCGGCTTTAAGAACGAAGCCGGCAACAATAATACCGAGCCAGCCGTCAATATGCAGATTGGGATAGAATTTTGAGAGTATAAGGGAAATAAGCGTAACACTTGTGGCGGCGATATCGCTTAAGCTGTCGGCAACAACAGCCTGCATGGCAGGGGAATTGATTTTTTTGCCTAGACCGCGGTTGAACAGCGCAAGCCAGAGCTTTCCGAGAATGGAAACTCCGATAATAATCGCGCCGACAAGGCTGAATGAAACATCCTCGGGATTCTTTATTTTGTCAACGGACTGAATTGCAAGTTCAAAGCCCATGAACAGAATGATGAATGAAACAATCATTGCGGTAATGTATTCGATTCTGCCGTGACCGAAGGGGTGGTCTTCGTCCGCGGGACGGCTTGACATTTTAAAGCCAAAAACAGTAACGGCTGACGAGCCCGCATCCGAAAGGTTGTTTGCAGCGTCGGCGGTTATTGCGATACTGTGAGTAACTGTGCCGACAAAGAACTTTGCAAGGCAGAGAATAACATTAACCGCGATTCCGACGCATCCGCTTAAAATTCCGTACTGACCGCGTACTTTTGAATCGTTTATGTTGTCTTTATCCTTTATGAATAGCTTAACAATGAAATCTGTCATAATTAATTTTTAGCCTCCTTATCCATATGGATATCAAGCTGGTTGAAGGGGATAGTGATTCCGTTTTTATCAAAGGCCTTCTTCACATCCTCCTGAACAGAGAAGTATGTGTTCCAGTAGTCCTTGCTTTCGCACCATACGAAAAGCGTTATTCCGACTCCGCTTGCGCCATGCTCGCTTACGCCGACAACGGGCTTCGGGTTTTTGATAACAAGCGGATTGCCTGCCGCCGCATTCATAAGAACCTTTTTTGCCTTGTCAATATCGTCGTCATAGCTGATGCTGTATACAAGGTCGAGGCGGATGGTGCCCTGGTCGGAATAGTTGATTAGATTCTTTGTTGTGATGTTAAGATTGGGTACAACGACTATCTTATTGTCGTTGGTAATCAGCGTTGTGTACATGAAGCGGATTTCCTTAACCTTGCCCTGTACGCCGTCAACCTCAACATAGTCGCCGCTTTTGAACGGCTTGTTGAAAAGAATCTGCACGCCCGAAGCGAACTGAGCAATGCTGTTCTGCAGGCCGAGACCTGCCGTGATGCCTGCCGCTCCGAGAGCCGTTACAAAGGAATTGATGTTTATTCCTATCTGGTCAAGCGCAATAACCGCCACAACGATTTTCAGCAGAATCATAACCGACCTCTGCAGAAAACGGTGCATTGAGTGGTCAACGTTATGCTTCTTGAGTATTTTGACAAGAAGCTCGCTGAGCCTGTTTGAAATCCAGAAACCGATGATTATTATTGCGAGAAAAACAATTAAATGCGGAAGAGCTTCCATGATTTTTTCGGGAAGATTTTCAAATGTCCATTCCTTGAAATACTGAATAAATCTGCTCATAGGCGCCTCCGTTGAATTTTATGTATCGAATATAAAGTATATAACATATTCAGTAAAAAATCAAGAAAGAAATGCCGCCCGTTTGGCGCTTCCGGGGCGCGTACAGAGCGGCATGAAATTCTTATTTCAGCAGACACAGTGAAAACGCAATCATAAACTGTGCAATATAATAGGTCACATGATTGGTTATGATGTAAACGGGACCCGTTTTGTTTTTCCCGAAATATGTTTTGTTGAGAATCATGTCGGAAACAAAGAAGAACTGACTTGCGATAAAAATAACAATCGGAACAGCCTCCGTACCCTTTGTAAGAAGAATGAGTGAAAATGTAAAGGTTGCAAAGGAAATAAGCAATGCGCCGTAGGACGGAACAACAAGCTTGTATTTACCGTATTCCACATGCATGCTTTTTTCGCCGAAATATGTAATCAGCCAGCTTATAACCGCGCAGCCAATCGGAATAAGGACGCAGTATGCTTTGAAGGAGGAGCAGAATCTGCCTGCGAGAGCTGCGATAAAAAAGCAGTGTCCTATTGCGAAAACAAGAAAGCCTGCCAGCGTGAAGGTGTCTTCGTCCTTGAGGCAGATATACTTTAAGTCGAGCCAGATATCACCGAGCAGCCCGAAAACAAGACCGCAGACAATGAGCATTGCGAATCCTGCGTTTTTTCCGCCGAGCCTTGCCAGTGAGCTTAGTGCCGAGGCAATGAAGCAGAATGAAACCGGTGCCTTGATGATAACCGCGATTACGCGTTTTTCACCGACACGGAATTTAAGGAAGACTGCAAGCAGAACAACGCCGGCAACAGTAAAAATAATCGGAAGAATCACAATATCAACCCCTCACGTCAATATAATGAAATCAATCTGAAAATGACATTTTAAAACAATTGTCTATTTAATAATAATGCGATTCTTTCGAAAAGTCAACAATTAATGGAAAATGTATAGTTTTTTGCAAAAAAACAGCAAATCTCATTGACGAGATTTGCTGCAGATTAATCTTCATATTTAAATATTATCTTTTTTCTGTCTGATTACCAGAACAATTACGATTGCCGTCAAAGCGAGAATAATGGCACCGAGACAGCAGACAATAATAACATTTTTTGTGCTGCTGAAAAATCCTCCGTTCTGATTTTCGCTGACGCTGTTCTGCATTGCGGCCTGCGTAATTGCGGTGTCATAGTCCGCGGCGTCGGTTATGTCCGCCTCAGGTGCCTGAGTTGCGGCTGCGGTCGGGGCTGAGGTTGTTGTGGTTGTTGTTGTGGTTGTTGTTGTGGTTGTTGTTGTGGTTGTGGTGGTTGTTATTTCCGTTACATAATCTGTGCATGCCCAGCCGGATTTGCCTTTGTATGTGGTATAGCCCCAGTTGTGACCGCCGTAGGAATAAGTGTACTGATAGGTTAAAACTGTCTTGTAGGGGATAAGGTCGAAGGAGGGGAAGGTTGTCGAAGGTCCCTGGCGCAGTACAAGACCGACATCCGCATTAACTGTGCATTCCTTTTCCTTTTCAAGCTTTGTTCCTTTTTCTCTTGCAACAGGCTTATTGGTTTCTATGAAATACTTGTTGAAATCGGATTCCGATAAGTAAATCCATCCCGAACCCTCATCATTTGGGTCCGAAGTATATAAGGTGTATTCTTTGCTGTCTTTATTGTAGCTGAAAACCTGATATTTTTCACCGGGCTTGGCTTTTTTGTTAACATCAACGCTGGTGCCGGTTTTTTCATCGTACTTTGAAGTTTTGTAATTATATCCGTCAATTCCGCAGATAACGAACCAGTCGTCAAATTCAGGCGCACCGATATCGGCGAACGCAGTTACGGCAAGCGAAGCGGATAAAAGCAATGTCATAACAAGAGCGAGGATTCTTTTCATGATAATGTCTCCAATCTAATTAATTATTTCAAGTATGCCCGAGCCTATGAAAAAGGAGCAGACATTAAGTATAAGCGAGAGCAGAAAAGGGTTGATTTTCAGCTTCAGATTATTTCTGTAAATCAGTCCCTCGACAACGACCACAAGTATTTCAAGCGGTACAATAAGGTAATAATAATATTCCGGCGAAAGATAAAAGGAAACAACGGTAAGAATACAGTTTAAAACCGGATTCGTTATTGTGTTTGCGAGAAAAACAATCAGCTGACCGTACCCTGTCCGAACGGAAAGAATAAAAGCAAAGGCGGCCTCAATAACTACTGTTAAAACGTAGCATATCAGCAGGTTGAAAAGAATTCTTCTGAGTATCATTTTCTGTTTATTATCTCGCGTGCAACAAATAAGACGGTAACAGCCGTAAGCACGGCAAATACCGCAATAACCGCCGTAAAAGGCTCCCTGATGCTGTTGAATACCGCAGGGTTTACGGCCTGAGTCAGCTCATTCATTGACACCATCCTTTCTTAAGGCTGCGAAAAGACAGACAAGGCATACGGCTGTCATGACGGACAGCATAATACAGTTGGCGGTAAGGCTTGTTATTCTGAAGAAAAATACGGGCGCACTGCCTGCGAACAGACCGATTGTTGTCAGCCCGAATGCAAGACCGGGAGCCTCGGGCAGAGCGGAAACAAGCAGTGCAAGCGTGACGGACATTGTCATGCTGAAAAGCATTACGCCGAAAAGCGATATAAACATGTTGTTGTCTCCGAACATCAGAAGCGGAAGCGCAAGCAGGACGCTGAGCAGGGCGACCTTTTTTATTCCGAATAAATCCGCAAGGATTCCGCCTGCCGCTTTTCCGATGCCCATTGACACAAACAGAAAGACTGTCTGTACGGTTGTTTTGTTCCATGATGTCGGAATTCCGTATGCCATATATCCGCGTATCGCAACAACGGCAACGGATAAAACAATAATAAGAACACTGCTGAGCTTCGGATTACAGTATGAGAATGCCCGGCAGGAGGCGGTGCCGCCCGCGTCCGCCTTTTTCAGATACATCTGAGCAAGTATTGCAAAGGGAACGGCTGAAGCGATTATAAACAGCAGCAGCCAGAACGGCATGTCCGTCCCGCTTAAAAGCTTTCCCGAAACAACGCCGAACGAGCCTCCCGAAACAAATATCGCACTGTGGGAAAGTCTGCCGCCCGATGTCCGCAGTGTGACCTCTGCGCCGTTGACATGTATGCAGGCGTTTCCGAGACATAGAATTACAAGAGACAGGAAGGGGAGCGGTACTGTGTTCTGCAAAACAAGAGCCGCCGCAAGAAGGGTGAGGCCGATAAGACTGAACGGGATTTTCGGAAATCTGTCGCTCGCGTAGCCGATTATACCCTGAGGGACAAATGCAAGCATGTCATAGGTGAAGAAAATAAGCCAGATGACCGGCGCACTTTCGAAATATCTTCCCAGAACAAAAAAGCATATCAGCTCGGTTACAAAATGAATGTAAAAATATAACAGTCCCGTACCGAGATTCTTCGTGTTGTATTTCATAAAATTTCAACCGTTTTCCGTTGCAGAGTTTTATCTGCGATTATTTTTATTCAGTTTAGCATTACTGATTTTTTTTGTCAATACAGAAAGCCGGCAAAGTTTTCTGAACTCTGCCGGCCAAAGTTTTTTATTGTGCGTAAAGCGTGTATCCGTCCGTTGAATACATGAACTGCGGGTATTTCGGATTGCTGTTTACGGTAACCTTTCCGTCATAACCGAGCAGCCAGAAAAGAAACTCCGAGCTGTCTGTGCCCGATGAACAGCCGACATGGCTGAGGTTTCTTACCGCCCATGTGGATTCCGGGAAGATTACGCCCGAAAGGTCAACCTTTCTGTCGGGAGAAAGTCTTGCGGGGTCAGCGGGAACATAACTGTCGCCGAGCGTGGAGTTGAGCGGCGAAACAACCGCTTCGCCGAGCATTCTGTCAGCCTCAAGTATGCTGTCTCCGTTGCATTCGCCGCCTGTGTAAACGGGAATACAGCAGCGGTCATAGCCGGCGACAAAACAGATTGATGTGCCGTCAGCTGCGGCTTTTCTGAGCATGCCGTCACGTTCAGCAGCCATTTTCTGATATTCCTTCGTAAGAGCTATGAAATCGGCGTACTCGTCCTCTTTGCCGCCGAACATATACTCAATCGCTTCGTCATAGTATTCGGGAAGCACAAGCGCCCATACAGTCGGCATAGTGCCGAAGGTATCGGCAAGGAATTCCTTGTAAACCTCGTCCTTCGCGCTTGCAATAAATCTGTTTGCAATGCGGCTGAGAGCGTTGAACAGACCGACCTTGTAAAGCGCCTTGAACAGAAACTGAACGATTTTGCTGTTGGGAGCAAGCGACTGCGAAACAAACTTGTACAGATTGTCCGGCGTAACCGTGACAAGTCCGCGGAGAATATCCGATGTGACATGAGTTCCCGTTACCGTTGAAGAAAGGAAAACAACTCTGTTCAGGTCTGATGAGCCGTATTTATACATATAGCTTACGGCTTCAACTCCGCCCATGCTGCAGCAGACAAGGTTGACTTTATCTTTGCCTGTATCGCGTTTGGCCTGCTTAAACATTTTATCAAGCTTTTCGGCGTTTATATACGGGTCAATGCGCCAGTCATAATTGAAATAGTAGACATTTTCAGCGCCGTATTTTTCACAGGCAGTATAGAGAATGCCGTATTCGTTATCAGTTCCCCATTCAGCCCGTTCGGGGTAATTTGCAAGAGAAAGAGGGTATTCCTGCGCTGAAACATCATACCTTGAGCTGCCGTCCTTATCGCACGCCATAAGACCCATTATGTCGTTAAGATAAACGCAAAGCTCATCTGCAAATGCGTCCATGCTGCAGTGAGTTATACCTCTGAAAACCGACATGCCTAGCGCCTTTATAAGCGGCCACGCCTCGATACCTCTGAAGCATCTCTGCTCCTCGTCAGTACCGAGCTTGTAATAGATGCCGTTGAAATCCATTCCGCGTATAAGAATAAGCGGATATCCGTCATATTCGGGAGCGGCTTCGGTTTTTGCGAACGCACAGACCGAAACCGAAAAAGCCATTATCAGCGCAAGCATAACCGACAGTATTTTTCTTATTGTCTTTTTCATGTTGATTACCCCTTTTAAGGAATGTTGTTTTCGAATATTTTCCACGAAACTATTTCAATGTTTTTCTCATGAGCCCTCTGAAGCAGGTCGCCGCTTTTAAGAAGCTCATATTCATATACGCGCTTTGTCCACGGGCTGATTCTGTCATCGACAGGCAGCGCGGGATGCAGAAACATTTCCGTTATGCCGTCAATGCAGCTGTCAACAGCGTCAAGATAATAATCTCTCAGAGCGTCATAGCTTTTAATCCGTTCAATGCTCCACGGATTTGAAACAAGGTCGTCAGGCATTTTTACATTTCGCTTTTCGCCCTGATGAACTATCCTGCCGATAATTTCCTTCGCCGCCGACGGAAGCCTTCTGCCGAGCTGTCTTTCGGCAAAGCCCGCGGTTTTCGGAAATCTGAACGGCAGCTTATGCTCCGCACAGAAATCGAACGCGTCAAGATAAAACCGTCTGCCGTTTATTCCGTAAAGCGTACCGCAGTGGTTGTCGGCATGGTCAACCGTCACGCCGTTTGAAATCAAATACTCATACTGTGCCTCAAGCTCGGCACGGACATCGCTGCGTTTTGCGCCGAAGGTAAGCTTTTTACCGTCTGAGGGCAGTCCGTCCGCACCGCCGAGTGATTCGGCGCCCGTCAGGCTTTTCCACGGGTTATCGGCGCTGTCGGAGTTGACTGTCAGATGAACTCCGACGGAATATGCGTTTCCGTCAAGCTCACCGCAGCTGTCCGCACCGGGTGCAACAGACATAACCGAGGTTGAGGTTATGAGTCCCTTTGAAAGCAGCTCCGTTATTGCTTTGTTCTGCTCCCGGTTGTAACCGAAATCATCGGCGTTAATTATCAGATACTTTTTCATTGTTCTCGTTAAAATGCAGGAAGAATGCGATTACGGACGCAATAACCATTGCTATTGCGGGGAATACGCAGAGAAGAACTCTTGAAGCGAGTGCGGGATTTGTGCCGGGATTGTCGCCGTTGACAAAGCCGAACTGAGTTGAAACAAAGTAGAAAGCGAGCGAGGTGTAAAGTCCGTTGAGTCTGTTCATAACGCCCGTGAGGCTTGAGATTATGCCTTCACGCTTGATGCCGTGACGTCGGAAATCGTCATCGACAATCTTTGCGCCTATACAGTCCATTGTCGCGAGGCAGGCGGCAACGCCGAAACCGACAATGCAGGCAATGACAACCGCGCCTGCAAAAGAATTTACGAAATAGAGCGGAATAAACGAAATCGCCATAATGATAAAGCCCGTGCGCCATACCTTCATGATGTCCCATTTTTTAACAATGTTAGACCAGATGATGATACCGATAACCGCGACAACAAGCACCGTGCCGAGCATGATTGTTGTTGTTGAGCCGCCCATATTAAGAGTGTATTTTACATAGAAGGGAATTGCCTGAGAAATAAGCGAGAACGCCGCTGAATAAAACGCGCCGCAGAAACCGTAAATCCAGAATTTCGGGTTTGTAATCAGTGCGAAAATACTGCTGAACAGCTTCGGCTTTTCAACATTTTCTTCAATTATTTCGGGTTCGCGGCAGCCCCAGAAGCAGAACATCATGACCGCGAGCGCGACAACGCCGTAAATAATCGCGGTTGTGCGGTAGCCGATTGCGTCGGTAATCATGGGAGTGAGCGCAATGCTGATTGCCATTGCGAAAAGCTGGCATATCTGACGGAAGCTGTTTGTTTTTGCGCGGAGTTCATCCTCCTTGAACAGCTCGGGGAACAGTGCGCCGTAGTTTGCGTTGACAAGCGAGTCCAGAGTACCCGTCAGTATGTACATCAGCAGCATATAAACGAACAGCTTGCCTGTGTCGTTCTGAATAAACTCCGGCGTGCAGTAGAACAGAATGAAGAACAGCACAAGCAGGGGAGTGCCGATAAGCAGCCACGGTCTGCGTCTGCCCCATTTTGTTCTTGTTCTGTCGGAAAGAAGTCCGTAAACGGGATTGTCAATTGCGTCAACAAACGTGTAGATAAAAAGTACAAGTGAATACTTTTTCATGTCAAGTCCGAGCATATCTACATAGAAAATTGCCGCGAATGACTTGAACATATTGATTGGAATGGATGTGCCGAACATCGCAAAGCCGTATCGAGCAGGCTTAACCTTTGTGAGTTTATTGTCTGACATTGCTTTCATCCTTTCGTCCTGAAATAGATTGGATTTGAAACAGCGAGAACCTTGCCGCCGTTACTGCCTGTAAGCTTTATATATGCAAATTTTGTTTCACCGATTGAAACGTTTCCGGGCTGAATTTCCTTTTCACCGCTGTCGGTTACAAGAATTATTCTCTCGTTTTTTCGGTTCTTAACGGTAACATTCAGCCTGTTATATCCGTTAAGTACAGCCGTGTCGCCCATTCTGTACGCTCCGTAATGCAAATCAATCACGGGCGCGTCCCTGCCGTAAGCAACAAACGAATGCCCGTTTCTTACCGCGTCAAGAATATCCTCCGCTGACGGTGAAGCACTGTAAACAGCCGTAACGGGATTGCCGATTTTCGCAACGCCCTTCGGCGAATGATAATCACTTCCGCCGACAATCGGGATTTTTCTTCCTTTTCTGAGAAGCTCCGTCCACCATGCGATTCCGTCGGTATTTGTCGGGCGCATGGGACCGTTCCATATTTCCATCATGTCAAAGGCGTTTTCGTCATCCCACAGAAACGGACAGATTCTGCACTTCGGATGGTTGACGGAGATAACGGCACCGCGCTTTCCTGCTTCGGAAATAAGCGACTGCATTTCCTCTTTGCTGTTTGCAATAAACGAATTGCCGAACGGATTTTCCACTCCGAAAAAGTTCATGTGGCCCTTGTAGTGAGTCCATTCAACAGCGGGAATAAAAGTAAATCCGTTCATCTTTGGCAGGCTGTAGTTCAGCGAATAATTATTGTGATTGGCAAGAGCGACGAAATCAAGTCCTTTTTCCTTCGCTTTCTTCCCGATTTCAAAGGCATCGTATTTTCCGTCCGAGGCGTCCGAATGAATGTGCAGGTCGCCGTAAAGCAGCTTTTCTCCCGCAAATTCAAAATCAATATTGTATGTAACCTCAACTCCGCCAGGCAGAACATGATACGCGCCGACGATTATCTGCCATTGACCCGCCTCAATTCTTTTACAGAGATATCCGTTTGACGACGAGTATTCGCCGACGGAAATCGACGGATGCGAGCTGCCCGACCAGCCGAGAAAATTCCCCTCGGAATCGGCAAGTCCTATGTCGATGCAGTTCGTCGGTTTCAGATCTGAAAGCAGTCCCTTTGTAGGACGGAAATAATCGTATGAAACCGTGATTTTTATAACATTTTCGGGTACCTCAAACGGCACATAATAATAGGTTCCCTCACGGCTTTTTTCCACCTTATGCTTAAGCTCCAATTAATCACCGCCTTTTGTTTATTGTATCATCTGTGATTTTTCGTGTCAATTTATATTATAGCAATTATGTAATAATAAGCTTAAAACGGAATCTCGAATTTTCGTCATACCACATCGGGAAATTCGTTCCCCACAGATTGTTGTACAGCCCGAAATAAACGCCGTCTTTTTCGGTCGGTATTTCATTCGGATATTCAAGCACGCAGGGCTTCTGCGGAGAAACAAGAGCCGAGTCGACAGCTTCGACTGCAAGACCGTTCCAGTATACGCCTCTGTCCGTTGCGTGAAGATTCCGGTTTCCGCGGCTGACAACATGCTGAGGGTCGATAAGGGCTGACAGCTTGCTGATTTTTCTCCCGTCAGCTATCGGGCTGAAGCCGAACCAGAAAGCTTCTGCAATTCGGTTTGCCGGCTTATTGAACCACGCAAGGTCGAACAGAACTTCGTTCTCTGCAAATTCAATTAAAAGCTGAGCTTTTTCGGGCGCGCCGTAAAGCTTTCGCGCCTCATCGCAGAAAGAATATGCTACAACAAATTTTTCACCGTTATAATAAATCTCCGCGTCGGGAGTGTAACAGCGGTATTCACTGCTTGCTTCATTCATGTTCGGTTTTGTAAAATCCTGCCATGCCCAGTCAACCTCAATACGGTTGTACCGCTTATGGAAGGTCAGATAATTTTCATAAGAAAACTTTTCATACAGAAGCGAACACAGAAGATGGTTTTTGTCCGCAATTTTTCTTCCGTTCAGAATAAGCTGCTCAATTTCGCCCTGTTCGTTAAAGCTGATTTCGCAGTTTTTGTTTTTGATTATACCGTGCGGATGAACCTGCCTGAAAGTGCTTGTGTTTATATACTCTTTTTCTGCTTCGTTCAGCAGAAGCTCCGCTTTTTTCTTTGCTTCAACGCTTAGCTTTTCAACGGCGGAATACATAAAATTCCTCTGCTCCGCCCATGAAGCCTCCATTTTTCTGTAATCCGGTTCGTTTCTGCGTGCTTCAAATTCCGCACGGCTGTAATGCGCGTTATCGTGCAGATGTGTTTTCTCGTCAAGTCCCCATGTGTGTTCGGGTATGAGCAGCAGTCCCGAACAGAGAAGCTCTTTATCATTGCCCTCGGGAAGTTCAGCAAACAGCCGCTCAAGCGCACGGAACTGCGATACTTTTTTCGGGTCGGTTCCCGTTCCGTGAATCCAGCTGTCGCCGATTTCATCTGTGACAATCGGAAGCGTGTCTTCGATTTCACGCAGTACTTCTGCGGCGGCGTTCAGGTCGGATGCTTCAAGCTCCGCATCCGGAAATTCAGCGCGAAGCTGAGCAAAAATACTCTCAACATCCTTTGCCGACTGCGAGCCGAGATTATCGCCCGTATGTGCGAAATACAGCGCGACACCCGTATCGCCGAGCATGGTCAGCTCGCCGTAATCGCCGCTGTAGATGACATTTACGGCTTCGCCGCTGTCAGCCTGCCATCGGAAAATCTGCGGCACATCGGGAACGGCCGAAGCGGGATTGACGCCGATGTGAAGCATTTCCGTTCCCGCGTTTTTAAGCAGGGGAATCATCGCCTTTGTGTGACCGGGGACATCGGTCATTTTTGCGGCGATTGTTTTTTTGCCGAACTGAGCGTCGAGCCGTCCGCTCAGCGAAAGCCCGTATTCAAAAAGCTCTCTTCTCATAAGCTCGGTATGCGTTGTAAACGGCAGACCGTGCCAGCAGATGCCGCCGTTCTCTATGGCTTTGACGAGCCTGTCACGGGCTTCGTCGTCAGCGCTTTTCAGATATTCATAAATCAGCCATGAACCCGTTGTCCATTTAAAGCGTGCCTCTCCGCCGATTCTGTCAAGCTCCTCCGAAACCTTAATCGCGTTCGGAATAAACTCTTCAAAGTATTTTTTCCTGACATTGGCCGAAAAATCAGTAAAGCCGATATCAAGATGGGTTTTGAAAATTATAAGAACTTTTCTGATTTCCATATTTTACCCCTCAGTCCTGCCTTTTTAAAATTATCATACCATACGCCCCGTAAAAGGTCAATTATCACAGTACTTTCTCTGTACAAAACAGGACTGACGGTTTTTATTTTACAAATTTTTCAAAATGTTTATAGTCGCATAAATTAATTCTGTGATATAATTTCATTATAATGTAAAAACGCGGAGGCTGAGAATATGAATACAAAATATCCGAATCTTTTATCTCCTGTAAAAATCGGAAAGGTTGAATTAAGAAATAAAACCGTTATGGCGGCAATGGGAATGAGCCAGTCGGATAACGGCTTTGTAAACACGGCGGTGCTTAATCACTATTCGGCAAGAGCAAAGGGCGGAGTAGGCGCGATTGTTGTTGAGGTTACATGCGTTGACGCGCCGCTCGGTCTTAATACAAACGGAATGCTTGTCATTGACGACGATAAATACATACCGGGCATGACTCAGCTTGCATCGGTAATTCATGACGGAGGAGCAAAAGCGTTCCTTCAGATTTCACATACGGGCAGGGGAGCGCGCCGCGCAATAATCGGCGAACAGCCTGTCGGTCCGAGCGCGGTACCGATGCCGTATTCGTTTATGATGGGTCTCGGCAATGAAACACCGCGTGCGCTGACTGTTGATGAGATTAAGGCTATTGAAGAAAAATATGCTCAGGCAGCTCTGCGCGCCAAAAAAGCGGGCTTTGACGGTGTTGAAATTCACAGCGTAGGCTATTATCTCGGTCAGCAGTTCTTATCCTCAACCGCAAACGTGCGTACCGACGAGTACGGCGGAAGCAGAGAAAACCGTATGCGTTTCCATCTGAATATAATTAAAAGAATACGCGAGCTTTGCGGAAACGATTTTGCGATTATAGTAAAGCTTTCCGTTGTTGAACAGGGCACCGACGGAGGCATATCAATTCCCGACGGAATTTATTATTCGAAGAAATTCCAGGATGCAGGCGTTGACGCAATAGAGGTTCTTGCAGGCAAGTGGTCAAGCGAGGCAGGCAGGAGAGAAAAGCCCGAATCCGCATATCCCGACTGCATGGCGGTTGCTCTGTGTCAGGTTGTCAAGGCGGGAATCTTTATGATGACGGGCAAAAAGAAAACAATTCCGCTCATCGGCGGCGGCAGAGCGCAGAATCCGCAGGGGGCGGAAAAGGCTCTTGCCTCGGGCAGGTGTGACCTGATATTTATCGGCCACGGACTTCTTGCGCAGCCCGACCTCGTTAATCTTATTGCAGAGGGCAGGGAAGACGAAATCCGTCCCTGCATAGGCTGCGGACACTGTATTGACCATCAGCTTCAGCACGGCGGAAAAGCAATCTGCTCAGGCAATGCCGTGCTTGCAAGAGGCGACAACGATTACACAATTGTTCCCGCCGTAAAGAAGAAAAATGTTGTCGTCATCGGTGCGGGAGTCGCAGGCGTTGAGGCGGCAAGAATCGCCGCAATCCGCGGACATAAGGTCGATATTTATGACGCCGATACCGAAATCGGGGGACAGATGAATCTTGCGGGAGTTCCTCCCTATAAGCAGCACCTTGCTCTCATGAAGCCGTACCTTGAGCGTCAGCTTGAGCTTACGGGAGTAAATGTACATCTCGGCAAAAGGCTTACGGCTGACGATGTTGTTAAAATGAACGCGGACGCGGTAGTCTGCGCCACAGGTGTCAGACCTGCGAAATTACCCATTGAAGGCGCGGACAGAGCATTTAACGCAAAGGAAATATTAAAAGGAAAAGAAACCGGCAAAAACGTTGCCGTTATCGGCGGCGGTTCAATCGGCTGTGAAACTGCGGAATATCTTGCTGCAAAGGGAAAGAAGGTCAGTATAATCGAAATGCGGGATACCCTTGCGGGCAATACGGGCAAGACCGCTCAGACAATACTTCTCGGCCATCTTAAGGGCCTCGGAGTAAAGCTTTTTACAAACTGCAGGGTTGAAATAATCACTTCCGACTCGGTAATTTATAAGGATAAAAACGGAAATTCCGTATCTGTAAAGGCTGATACCGTTGTTCTTGCAATAGGTGATAAGCCCGACGCCTCGCTTTACGAAGAGCTTAAGGATAAAGTAACCGAAATATATAATATCGGCGATTCGAACGGCGGAGGAATCATTCCCGAGGCTGTATACGAAGGATATACGGTCGGAAATAAAATATAAAGTGCGAAAGCATAAATAATAAAAGTCCTGAAAGTCAGCAAACGCTGATAATTCAGGACTTTTTTGTTGTATTACAGGAGCCGCGGTACTGCCGCCGCCCTTTCGGGATAAGCGGCAATACCTTTTAATCAGGCTTATTAATAGTGTCTCATACCGCAGTCGCAGTATTTGTTTATCTTGAACAGCTTGCAGAAGAATCTGCTGATTATCCAGAAGAAGCGTACATACCATTTCTGAGAATGGCACATATGATTGCATCCGTTTGTATCAATCTCCGAACCGCAGTCATCGCATTTACCGTCATTATTCTTATCAATATGACCTTCTGCGAATGTACAGTTAATCTTCTTATATGTGTTCTCGTCGGCAAACTCATCGTCTGCAGTCAGAAGATAGTAACTGAAGTGGTCGATTGTCATTGTAATCGTTTCGGATTCGGGATTCTTTTCAAATGCGATTTCATCTCTTGTGCCGTTTTCGTTGATTCTGTATATCTTCAGATTTTCATCGTTAATCATCTGAGATGTTGCGGGAATCACGATGGAAATACTTCCGTCGGGCTGAACGGAAACTTCATTTGCGTTATACATGGATATATCAAATATCTGACATGTACCGGATGCGTTCTCCCTGTCAGCCGCTACTTCTTCTTCGTCGAACATAGCCTGATAGGCTATATATTTCTGCTCTGTATGTCCGCAGTTTTCACAGCATATAACAGCGTAGGACATTCCTTCCGAATTTGTAATCGAAGCGGTATACTGATGCTTGCAGGGTTCGCTGATGGTCTTGTATGTTTCTCCGCATGAACATCCGTAAACATAAGTTATTCCGTCCTCGCATGAGCCGTACTGAGATATCTCGGCAAAGCTGTGAGTATGAGCCATATAATCCGCAGTGAATGTCAGATTGCTGCTGCCCATCTCAAAAGGAATGGATTTGTCCCAGCCGAGGAAGATTTTTCCTTCTGCAGCGGGAACGTCAAATACTCTTATACGTTCGCCTGTATGATAGCTTTCGGTTTTGCTTCCGCCGTCATAAACCCATGTAACGGTTCTTGTTTCGGAGGTAAATGTTCCCGTGATTTCGGTATACTTTTCGGATACTGTGAAATTCTCGGGAATATTCCATCTGATGTTGTCAAATCCGGGAGCAATTATTTCATCACCGATGTTTGCTTCGCTTATAGCGTAAACTTCATCTCCGACAACGAAAGCAACGATATTTCTGTCATCGCTTACGGAAACTCTCGGCGACGAGAACTTATCAACCATAATGCCGTCAATAATAACGCCTGCGTACTCAGTATTTGTGTTGTAATAAGATTTTCCGCGTGCGTACTGATTTGCAGTTACATCGAACGAAACGGTAACATAATATCTGACAGGCTTGCCCGATGCGTCAAGCTCGATTTTCGGGTCAAGATTTCTGATTTCAATAGTAGTTGTACCGTCAGCGTTTCTGGCAACAAGAATATCGCTGTTTTCTATTCCGTAATCCCTGCAGACGCTCTGTCTCAGAGCTGTTTCCTGTTCAACGGTCATTGTGAATTCCTTGGAAACAGTATCGACAAGCGTAATGTTCTCAAACGGCTTTGAAGGTGCGAAAACATCCTGCTCAATGGATTTGAACATTGCCGTAAGACCGTTTTCGTCTTCAACGCTGATAAAATATTTAGCGGATTCTGCGTCAATCTTATTTCCGAGATTTGAAAGCGATGAAGCGTTGGGATAGTTTGACGAAACAGCATTCATGAAGTTTGTCATATCTTTTCCGTTTTCAACAGCAACGCCTACCGAATATACTGCCGCGGAATACTTTGTTTTAAGCTCCTTGGCGTCACTGATAGCATAATTGGCAACATTTGCTTCAAAAGAATTGTGATATGTGGGACTTCCGTCGGTCATGAATACTACAACTCTCTGTCTGTTCTCGGAGTTGGTGTTATTGAATATGAGCTTTGCCATCTTCAGACCGAGGTCAGCTGCAGTCGCGCCCTTTGCCTGAATTCCGTTTATCGCGTTCGTGATATCCGCATTGACTTTTCCGTTAACATTTACGCTTCTGAGAGCGTTTGCATAATCGGAATCCTTTGCCTTATTCATCTGAACGGGTTTTCCTCCTGTGGTAAGGATTGATGTGTTCAGATATTTCACATACTCCTGGTCATAATCGGTTGTGCCCATGGCAAATCCGACAACGGCGATTCTGTGGTCAGCACCGCTTTCGGCAGCCTCGGAGGAAACCTTTTCAACAAAGCTGTTAGCGGCATCTATCAGTGCCTTCTGTTTTGTTTTGCTTCCTTTACCGAATTTTTCCGCCATGCTTCCCGACTGGTCAACAACAAGAACAATATCAAGCGGAGTTGTCTGCTTATATGATATTTCCTTTGAACCTGTCGAGGAATTAAGAGTTATTGTTGCAACGCCCGTTTCATCATTATACTCCGCTGATTTTCCGCTGCCTGTATCGCCGACATAATAGATTGTCTTGAGATAGTAGTGGTCGGGATCGTGAGAGCATTCATAGTAATAGTATCCCGGTTCATCGGGTGAGGGATCCTTGCACTTTTCGGGAATAAGATGATAATCATGACCGTGAGCCGGAAGAATATACTTGTAGTTATGGTCCGCGTCATGAGTGCATACGTAATAGATGTAACCGTCCTCAGTGCAGGTGGGCTCAACTCTTTCCTTTTCGATATAGTTGTGTCCGTGATTCGGGATTATTACCTTGTAATTATGACTTGAATCGTGGGTGCATTCATAATAAATGTAACCGTCCTCGGTGCAGTTGGCCGGAACCTCTTCCTTAAGCACATAGTTATGACCGTGAGCAGGTATAATCCAGCTGTAAGGCTCTATCTCGTTTTCACCGGCCGGGTCTGAGAAATATTTGTCACAGTCGGGGTCAGTGCAGTGATAGTATTCTATTCTGCCGTCCTCGGTACATGTTTCCGGAATAGCGTCAAACTTTTCCATAGTATGACCGTGAGGCTCGTCAATAAGATTGGTTATTGAATACTGAAGCGCACCGCAGACTTCACATTTGCGCTGATACTTCACTGTTCTTTCAAGAACATTCTTTTCAATGGTTCTCCATTCTGACCATAAGTGAGCTGAGGTCTCGCTTATTCCGCAGCGCTCACATGTTGCTGTATGAGAAACGCCGTTTTCGTCGTCAATGAATCTTGACCAGTCATGACCGAGTGCGTTTGTGAAATTATCCTTGTATGTATATCCGCAGACTGAGCATGTATGCTTTGTGTAGCCGTAGTCAATGCAGGTTGCCTGATGAGTCTCGGTCTCACATCTGCAGCTTGAGGATTCCACATAATGACATCTTGAGCATGTTCTGCTGTGTGTTCCGTTTCCGTTGCTGAAGCACTCGGAATAATCGTGTCCCAGCATGTCGAGGGTATTTGTCAGATACTGCGCTCCGCATGTTGCGCAGAAAACGCCTTCCTGACCGCTGTCTGTGCAGGTCGGGTCAACAATGTTCTTTCTGTATCCCTCGGTATGCGTATGAACCTCAAAGTTACCGGTTTCAAGAACACAGCCGCACTTTGTGCAGTATCTGCTCTTCTGACCGTTATGGTCGGGAGTGGCATCGTAGTCTATTTTCCATGTTCCGTTATCATGACCTGTGGGTTCAATGGATTCTGTTTTGAAAACATATCCGCAGTTTTCGCAGAGAAGCGATTTTTCGCCCGCAGCGGTACATGTTGCGTCTCTTGTTACCGTCCAGACTCCTTCTCCGTGACCTGTACATTCAAGCGTGGTGCTTGAGACTGTCTCGCCGCAGATGCTGCACAGAGTTATCTCTTCGCCGTCTGTTTCGCAGGTCGGGAATACGGTGGTAACTGTTTCGAACGCCTTATGACCTGTTGTCGGAAGCTCCTTGGAGGTTATTACCTCGCCGCAGTTTGCGCAGTAGCCTGCCGCTTCACCCTTTACGGTGCATGAAGCAGGGGAGGATGTAACCCAGATAATTTTATCTTCAGAGCAATGACCTGTCTTCGGCAGATCGATAAACTTATAGCAGGCATTGCAAAGCTCGCAGAAGACGCCTTCAACACCCTTTTCAGTACATGAGGGCTGTGTGATGATTTCTTTATGTCCCTCAACATGAGTATGGAAATCAAAGGACTTCTTATCCAGAGGCTCGCCGCATTTTGTGCAGTAGAGAGTCATCTGACCCTTGCGCTCGGGAGTAGCCTCAATATCGATTTTCCATACACCGCTGTCATGGCCTGTTGCCTTAACGGGTCGTTTGTCAATTACTGTGCTGCACTTTCCGCAAAGAAGAATTTCCTCGCCGTCCTCAGTGCATGTGGGCTTCTGTGAAATAACCCAGTTGCCGTTTTCGTAATCGTGACCGGTTGCCGCAACATGACTGTCTTCACCGGTGTGCGGGTTTTCTGTTGTCCAGAATCCGCAGCCGCACTTCCAGACAGTATAGCCTTCCTCGTCGCAGGTAGGCTGTTTCATAAGAGGAATGAAAACATGTCTGTGAGGACACTCAACAGAAATATAGAATTCCTTCTCCTTGGGGATACTTGTCTGAGAGCCGTATGTAATAACATCCTGCTTGCCCTCGCCGAGGGTATACAGACCGTCAGTATAAATCAGTACGGAGCCGGTTGTATACTTTTTCGTAAGCTTCAGGGTTTCTTTTCCCATGAAAGAATTCTTGACGGTTATTTTAAGCTTTCCGTTATTGACTTCCCAGCTTATATTGTTTGATACCGAAGTCTTTCCTTCCTGAGGAAGAAGTGTGATGTCGAATCCGCTGTATGCGCTTTCCGGGAATTCAATAACATATCCGTTTCTGCCGTAAGTGATTTCATACGAATCAGCTTCGGCTGCGGCACGCGTAGCGCGGCATGAAGCGGGCATAACGATATCGTTCTTGACTTTTCTTTCAATTTCGCCGTAATAATACATTATACGGTCATAAAGAGGATGGGCGGGCTTAACCATGTCAAGTACACGGCTGCATCCGCTTACCGCTCTGTGATTGAAAGAAGCGTCGCGCTCGCCGACAACAGATTCCCATACAAGCAGCTGAGTAGCGTAGCAGTAGGCTATCTTCTCACCGCCGCCGTTGTTTTTATACCATGTGGTTGTGTTTGAACCGTCGTTATGGAATCCGTAATACAGTATCTGACTTAATACGGCTTCGATATTGGAGGCATCAAGCATATCGTTTCTTGAAGCGACCTTTCCCCAGTCGATGGTTCCGTTGCTTGTAAGCTGACCGGGAGTTTCAATGGATGTACCCGGTTCAATACAGTAAACGGGCTGCTGATATCCTATTGAATACAGGTTGGTAAATTTACTTTCACCGGAAATATGCCATCCGTTAATAAAGGTAAGCTGTCCGTTACCCCATGTTGCCATGTTTTGCTGGCCGCCCCAATCGGGGTCGCTGCCTCTGGGATACGATGTTATGACTGGATTAATTGATTCGGCGTATGAAATCAACGGCATAGCACCCAAAAGCATTGCTGCAACCATGAACAACGCTATTATTCGGCGTACTCTTTTTTTCATATCGTCATCTCCTTAATCGACTTGTGTATTGAAAAAGTGGCCGGGTTCAGGAAGATTAATCCACGGGAACAGCCAGTCGAATGTTACAAAGTACAGTATCTTGTGAACAACATTGGCGAGCCAGTAGAAAATTGTGTGGAAAAATTCACCGAAGAATGATGTATAGGAAACAAGCTGAGACTCTGTTGCGCCGCATTCAACGCATGTATGAGAGATTGTTTCATCCTTAACCCATTTCTGCCAGAATGTTCTGTTATCCTCGGTTGTCCAGTCGCTCCAGTCATGGTAACGGTATTCAACCTCTCCGCAGACTTCACATTCTCTTTCGTGTCTTACTCTGTCTCCGCAGTCAGTCCATTCGCCGAAAACATGACCGGTTGCCTGAGAATCGTGGTCTGTGTACGAATAACCGCAGGTTTCGCAGGTGTAAACGGTAAAGCCGTCCTCAGTGCAGGTTGCGGGAGTTGTTTCCGACTGATATCCGCAGTTTCTTGTCTGAACATCGCCGCATCTGTCGCATGTGCAAGAGTGAGTACCGTTATTATTTGTATACCATTCAGAATAATTATGTCCTGATGCGGGAATGGAGTTTGTTGCATACATAATGCCGCAAAGCTTGCAGTATGTGCCTTCTTTACCTTCTGTTGTGCAGCCGGGTTCGGTGATTATCTGGTTGTAACCCTTTTCATGAGTATGAAGGGGGAATGTTTTTGTGTCCAGAATTTCGTTGCACTTTGAACAGTAAAGATTCATTCTTCCGTCATGGTCGCTGGTGGCTTCATATTCAATAAGCCATACGCCGTCGTCATGACCTGTTGCCGCAACAACCTCGGAATCGGTTACAAGTCCGCAGCGTGTGCATTTCTTGATTCTTTCTCCGTCCTTGGTACAGGTAGGATCTGAGGAAACTATCCATACGCCCTCATCGTGACCGAGAGCGTCAATTTTTTCGGTTTTGATTATATCGCCGCAGCGTGTGCAGAAGCAGCACTGCTCGCCGTAATTGGTGCAGTCAGCCGCTTTTGTAGTATATACAACGCCTTCGTCGTGACCGAGAGCTTCAATTTCAAACGTTCCGGTTACGGTGCCGCAGACAGCGCAGTAAGCGGTCTTTTCGCCCTTGGTTGTGCAGGTTGCGGGAGTTGTGGTAACGGAAACGGAGTTTTCAACCGAGGTATGTCCCTTGGGCTTGACATCAGTTGTTTTATAGCAGGCTCCGCATGTTTTACAGATAATGCCGTTCTGACCTGATGAAATACAGGTTGCATCCTTAATAATAACAGTTTCACCCGGCTCATGAGTATGTGCCTTGAATGCTTCTGTCTTAAGAATACCTCCGCATTTCTGACAGTAAAGGCTCTTCTGACCGTCATGCTCGGGTGTTGCTTCAAAATCAACCTTCCATACGCCGTCGTCATGACCTGTTGCGCTGATGGTTCTTTTACTCATAACGGTTCCGCATCTCTGGCAGTAAGTTACGGCTTCACCGGTCTGTGTGCAGGTGGGCATAACAGTGATTACCTCTGCCCCTGCAAGATGTCCGAGTGCCTTTATGGTATTTCTCTGGAAATATCCGCAGAGAGTACAGGTGGTCTGAGTATATCCGTCCTGAGTACAGTTGGGAGGAAGATAAAATGTAACTTCCTGCTGGAATTCCTCATCGTGCCTGTGTTCGGGAAGGTCTCCTGCAAATGCAGAAGTAAATCCGGCGGATGACGCGCAGATAATCATCGCCAATGCCACAAGCAGTGAGACAGTTTTTTTGATGGTTTTACTCAATGCTGACTCCTCCTTTTCCGTTTCAGTATACTGAGAATATAAAGAAACAGACGATTATTAATAATATATATACTTTATCCGCAATTCCACATCCGCTGCCAATTTTCAGATATGAAAATACAGAAAAGTGTATAAACATTTATATTCGGTTGTCAAAAAATAAAAGCTTAATCATTTTGTAATTTTTAAAACCGAAATAAATATGAAATATAATAAAATACTAATATATTTTATGTGTAAAGTCAACCGGAAATAGTTATTTATTGGAATTATTGCAAGTTTCTGCCTGATGCATAATTATACAATTATGTGTTTTGTAACAAGTTTAAGACGCAAACGATTACTTTGGCAAATTATCTATACAGAATTATAAGAGTGTATATTTGAAAATCATGTGCGGCAAAAGCCTTTTTATTTAAATATGAGCTTTAAGACAGTCTTATAACGGAAATTAAAGATATCCCGAAGAAAGGCGGCAGAACACTTGTTATTATATCGAAGCACACACCTCATGCCTGCTCTGCAGACCTTTTGAAAGAAAGGTGCTTATTGATGATGTATACTCGGGCGGCAAGCAGTCCGACGGCGATTATATGCTGATGTCTGAGGCGATGCAGCTCGGTTTATTTCATCCCCGCTGCCGTCACGGGTTAGGTACATACTATCCCGAGCTTGAAGGCCTTAACGGCTACGAAACAGAGGACAACCGGCTGAACGATTACGGCGAGCATAACGAAGCCCATATCGACAACATGATACAGAAATACAAACGTTTTGTTGTCGGCTGCCTCGACCCGGAGAACGTAAGCAAATACCGTGAGCGGCTTGATTACTGGGAAGCTCAAAAAACCGAGCTTGCAGATACGGAAATAGTTGACAATAATTCTGAAAGTGGTATAATCAACCTACAAATTGACGAATTCGTTCCATGCTTAAAAGATGCTCAAACAGGTGAAATATTAGAAACTTATGCCAAAGAAATTAAGCGTGACAAGCTTAAGGAATATACGGAAAAAAGTGGCTGGAATGACGAATGGGCAGATAGACCACTTAATGAACATATTTTTGGTGTATTCATTAAGGGAGGAAGCAAACCTCAAGGACTTATATCATTGAGATATGAAAGTAATTGTACTTATATGGCTTCGGCATCAACAGCTCCCAACAACAATAAGATGATTGTCGGCAACAATCAACAATACTTAGGTGTAGGAGGTCATTTGTTTGCAGTGGCGGCGGAACAATCAATTAAACACACAGGTGATGCAACGTTATATGGATTTGCCGCAAATGAAAAAGTACTGAGACATTATATGGAAAAGTTTGGAGCGGTACATTTTCCTATTGCACATGAATATCAATTCATAATTGAAGAAGAAGACGCCTTAAAGTTACTTGAAAAATACAATTTTAAAATGAGGTGATTTAATGCCTGAAATAATTCCCGACCCTGATTTTAATGATTTTGACGGCTCATATGTTGACAACAAGACAATTTTACCTCCAATAAACTACAATTTAAGTAAACTCGCTAAATATATGAAAAAACACTCTAAAAGATTTGAAGACCTTACAACAGAGGAAATAAATCAATTTAAAATTTGATATCAAAAAGCTCATTCGCTTTTGTATGGGAGACGGTGTTGCCGGCTCCCTATTTTTATGCTCAAATTCGCAAGCGCTTGCGAATTTCAAGAGAATATGTGATTAAGCACTTTGCAGATAATGCAGGGTGCTTTTTCTATATCTGAAACAGAAAGGAAAGATAATATGTTCAGAATCAAGCAATATTTCCGCCGCCGTGCGTGGCTGAGAAAACATAAAGACTGGGAGAACACCCGGCAGAAGCGCAAGGCTTTAGAAAAATACTTAAATTCATTCGATAAATAAAGACAGGGAAAAAACGGATGCACGATGAGCATTGCGGAATAACCTGTCTTTTTTTATATCATTACAGTTTGCCCGTATCTGAAACAACGGGGAGCGGTGCTTAGCTCCCTCCTTGTTCGAATCCCTTGCAGATAAAAATAAAAAAAGAAGAGCAATACCTGATGGTATCACTCTTCTTTTGGCGCGCTGCAAGGGATTTTGTCCCGCACTGCCGTGCTATCGCCTCGCTTCGCTCGTTGCCGCGTCGGCGAAAACAGTCCGCCGGACTGTTTTCTTCCGCAGACTCCGTCTGCTCCCTCCTTGTTCGAATCCCTTGCAGATAAAAATAAAAAAGAAGAGCAATACCTAACGGTATCACTCTTCTTTTGGCGCGCTGCAAGGGATTCGAACCCCTGACCTTTTGGTTCGTAGCCAAACACTCTATCCAGCTGAGCTAGCAGCGCATTTCTTAATGCTCAAGTATTATATCACCGCATATTTAAAAAATCAAGTCTTTTTTTAACTTTTTTTAAAAGTTTTTACTGACGGAGTTATTTGTTAATTTTTTCTTATATTTTCGGCTTTTTGTATTGAATTTAAGGTTTTCTTTATGTATAATACAACTAATTATAATATTTATAAAGGGGATAGTGTTTATGTATAAATTTCCTATCGGTGTAATTGTTGACAGCTTCCGTCTTCCCATTAAGGATGCAGTTGTTAAGGCAGCCGAAGTCGGCGCGAAGGGCATTCAGGTTTATTCCACACGCGGCGAAATGGCTCCCGAAAACATGGACGCTGCAAAACGCCGTGAATTCCTTAAGCTTGTTAAGGACAACGGCCTTGTTATTTCCGCTCTCTGCGGCGATCTCGGAGGCGGCGGATTTACAAAGCCGGACATGAACCCCTCAAAAATCGAGAAGTCCAAGCGTATTCTTGACCTCGCAAAGGACCTTGAAACAGATGTTGTTACAACTCATATCGGCGCTGTTCCCGTTGACCCGAATCACGACAGATATAAAATCATGCAGGAAGCCTGCTTCGAACTCAGCCGCTACGCTGACAGCATCGGTGCGCATTTCGCTATTGAAACAGGTCCCGAAACCTCCGCAAATCTTAAAAAATTCCTCGATTCTCTCGGCTCAACAGGTGTCGGCGTAAACCTTGACCCTGCAAATCTTGTTATGGTTACGGGCGATAACCCTGCAAAGGCCGTTTATAATCTTAAGGATTACATCGTTCATACGCATGCCAAGGACGGCAGACAGAATTTCTATGTTGACCCCGATATCATCTACGGTATGGTTGAGTCTCATATTGTTACCGCTGATTCCTTTGTTGAGGTTCCCCTCGGCGAGGGCAGCGTAAACTGGGACGAATATCTTGCCGCTCTTGAGGATATCGGTTACAAGGGCTTCCTCACAATTGAGCGCGAGGTCGGCGACAATCCCGAAAGAGATATCAGAAAAGCAGTTGACTTCCTGAACGGAAAGATGGGTGCATAAAAATGAAAATTGCAGTTACAAGCTACAGCTATTCGGCGCTCGGCACGGATGATTTTGAGCGCATGCGTCTTGCAAAGGAAATGGGCTTTGAGGGTATTGAATATGCCGAGATTCATCCTGCGGAGGGTGTTGACAAGGTTGAACACGCGCGTCAGCTCAGGGCTCTTTCAGACGAGCTTGATTTCCCGATTACAAACTATGCAATCGGCGCGGACTTTATAAACAGGGATGTTGACGCTGAAATCGAACGCCTTAAGGGCGAGATTGATATTGCGGAAATTCTCGGAGTAAAAACGATGCGTCATGACGCGTCGGGCGGTCCCGAGGGCGAACGCTTCGCGCTTACGGGCTTTGAAAAATATCTTCCCGTGCTTGCAAAGGGATGCCGTGCGGTTACCGAGTATGCGGCACAGAAGGGGATAAAGACTTCTGTTGAAAATCACGGCTTTTACTGTCAGCAGAGCGACCGCGTTGAAGCTCTTATGAAGGCGGTTGACCATGAAAACTTCGGCTGGCTTGTTGATATCGGCAATTTCCTCTGCGCCGACGATAAGCCGATTGACGCCGTAAAGGTCGGAGCAAAATATGCGGTTTACGCTCATGTAAAGGATTTCTATTTTGTCGATAAGTCCGAGCCGAGACCCGACGGATACTTTGATACAAGAGCGGGAAACCATATCTGCGGTTCAGTTCTCGGCGAAGGTATTGTTCCCGTAAAGGAATGCGTGGAAATAATTAAGGCCGCAGGGTATGACGGATGGGTAACCGTTGAATATGAGGGACAGGAAAGCCCCCTTACAGGCGTGAAAAAAGGCCTGGAATTTCTTAAAAAAATAATCTGAGGTTGGTAACTATGAGAGGCAACGAAAGAAAAAATCTGACAATGAAAAGAAGCTCGCTGAGATTTGCGAAATTTCTCAGGCTGACAATAGCTGCTCTGCCTGTAGTCTGGCTCGCGTTTTTCTTTTCTCTGCGTCTTCTTCATATTGATTTGCCTCGCACAACCGATATAATAATTCTCGCAGGAGTAATCGCCGTATGCGCGGTACTCGGCATTATCGAACTCGCTTTTTCAAGAAAAAAGTGCAGGTGTCCCTACTGCGGACGGACATGGTCGATGCTTAAGTACAAGGAATTCCGCTTCGGTCCGCTTGACCTGATTAACAGAACTGACGAATATATCTGCTATAACTGCAAGGAAGAGATAGAAATTCTTTAAGGAGAACAGCTATGGGTAGAAAGGTTATTGTTGCCGGAGGAGGACACGGAGGAATAGCCGCGGGTGCCGTTCTTGCCGAAAACGGTTTTGATGTAACTGTTTACGAAAAAAACAGAAGAGAAGAAATGGGCTATGACTGGACGGATATCTTTGACAGAAAAGGCCTGTTTGCCTGCGGAATGGCTATGCCGGATAAGGATAAATATCTTCTTAAAAACGATATGACATTCATCAATCCCTCAAGAACCGTAACAGTTAAACAGCATGTGCCCGAGGACCAGCTTGAAATTCAGATGGAGCGCAGAGATATATACGAGCATATTATCTCTCATGCCGAAAGCTGCGGCGTTAAATTTAAATTTGAAACGGCGGTTGAAGCTCCCGTTATGCTCGGCAGCCGTGTTGCAGGTATAAAAACCGCTGACGGCGCTGTTTATGCCGACCTTGTGATTGACGCGGCGGGTATTGATTCTCCGATAAGAAAAAATCTTCCCGAATGCTTCGGCATTCAGCGTGAAACCGCCGAATATGAGCGCTTTTATGTTTGCCGCGGCTTTTTCAATAAAACGGCTGAGGTTGAGGGCGACAAATTCAGAGTCTATCTTTTCTTTGACGATAAAAAGCAGATTTGCTGGGTGGCTGATGACGGAACGCATACAGATGTTCTCATCGGACGCTTTGAGCCTTTCGGCACTGATGAGGCTGAGGAAACTCTCGCAAAGCTTCGCGAGGTTAATCCCGACCTCGGCACCGAGCTTATACGGGGCGGACAGTTTGTGACTATTCCGGTGCGTCAGCCTCTCGGTGTGCTTGTTGCGGACGGTTATGCCGCTGTCGGTGACAGCGCGTTTATGACGGTTCCCGTTATCGGTTCGGGAATTGCGAACAGCCTTAAGGCCGCAAGGATTCTCGCCGATGCTGTTATTGCGGATAAAAACGGACTGTATAACGCCGAAACACTCTGGAAATATCAGCGCGGGTTTTACAAAAAGCTCGGCAGAGGACTTGCGCCGCTTGCAATTATCAAGCTGATGATGAGGGACTTTTCTCCGCGTGAGCTTGATTATCTGCTTGAACGGGAGATTCTCAATTCCGACGATATGACTATCGGCGCGGATTCCAACAGTCTTATGTCATTTATTAAGGATATGCTGACATTTGACGGCATGAAGAAAAAATTCACGGGTGTTATGACTCATCCTGCTGTTTGCGTCAAGGTTACAAAAATGTGTACAAAAATTGCAGCCGTTGTGGCCGCGGAGAATGCTATGCCTGTTGTATATGACAGAAACCTTGTAAACGCGTGGGTTAAGACATATAACGCCTGCTTCAAATAAAAAAAGGCGGTCACATTTGGCGCGGTTTAGCGTCTGAATCTGACAGCCTTTTATAACTTTTTTTCGGAGGTAAATTCCTTTGAACAAAGAAAATTTAAAGAAAGCGGCTTTATACGGTCCGGCTGCTTTGCTGACTGCGTTTGCCGCGGCTGGAATTGACTACAGACTGATTGTCAGAAATTACACGGTCAGGTCGCCGCTGATAAAAGACCCCGTCAGAATAGCTCTGATAACCGACCTTCATTCCTGCCGCTACGGTAAAAATCAGCATGTGCTTATTGAAAATATAATTGAGCAGAAGCCTGATGCGGTGCTTATGTCGGGCGATATCTTTGACCATAAAATAAACCCGAAGTTTACGGAGATTTTTCTTGATGAAATTCAGAATCTTTTTCCGTGCTATATGGTATTCGGAAACCACGAATGCAAGTGCGGTGAGGATGACCACAGAAGGAAAAAGGAAATTCTCGGCAGATATAATGTGAGGGTGCTTTCAAATGAGGTTGAAAAATTCTCTGTAAAAGGTACGGAAATCAATATCTGCGGCGTTGACGACCCGACGGTATACACTTTTGAGCCTGAGGGCGATGATGAAAAATTCTTTGAAAAATTAAAAGAGGTAAAAAAGCTTTCGGAAAACGGAAACTTTACGGTGCTTATGTCTCATAATCCCGGGTATTTTGACAAGTACGCCGAAATAGGGTTCGACCTTGTTTTAAGCGGTCACGCCCACGGCGGACACTGGATAATTCCGCATGTGCTTAACGGTGTGTTTGCTCCGGGACAGGGCATCTTTCCGAAATACGCGGGCGGCGAATACTTCAGAAACACAACTGAAATGATTGTCAGCAGGGGACTTGCCCGCGAAAATACATTTGTTCCGAGATTTTATAACAGGCCCGAGCTTGTAATGATTGAACTGACAGAATAAACGGAGGCAGATTTTATGAATATTTATTATCCCGAAAAACAGACTCTTGACGGAGTTACGCATATGTGCGTCGCTGCCCATCAGGACGACATAGAAATCATGGCGTATGCGCCTATTTCCGAATGCTACGGCAATGAAGAAAACGCGTTTGTCGGAGTTGTTGTAACTGACGGCGCAGGCAGTCCGAGAACGGGCGAATTTGCCGATATGACAGACGAGCAGATGAAGGAGGTCCGCGTTCTTGAACAGCAGAAGGCGGCGGACATAGGAAAATACCGTGCGGCGGTTCAGCTCGCTTTTCCTTCAAAGGCAGTCAAGGACCCGGAAAACGGCGACCCCGTTGACGAGATATACAAGCTCCTTATGAGCGTCAGGCCGAAATACCTTTATACTCATAATATTGCCGACAAGCATGAAACTCATGTTGCCGTTGCGCTTCGTACAATTGAGGCAGTGAAGCGCATGCCGAAGCAGGACAGACCGCAGATGTTTACCGCTCTTGAGGTGTGGCGTTCACTTGACTGGCTGCCCGATACCGATAAGGTCTGCCTTGATACCGCAAAATATCCCGAGGTTGCGCGCGAGCTTCTGACTGTTCACCGCTCACAGGTTGCCGGCGGCAAGAGATACGATAACGCGGCAATCGGCAGACGCTTTGCAAACGCGACATTCTTTGCTTCCCACGACACTGACGAATGCATCAGCATGAATTTCGGCCTCGACCTCATGCCTCTTGTCGAAGGAGAAATGACTCCCGCCGAATTCATCAACATATATATTGAAAAGTTCAAAGGCGAGGTAAACTCAACTCTTGAAAGGTTGTGCAGAAAATGATTAAATTCGGTACAGGCGGCTGGCGTGCCGTCATAGGCGAAGATTTTATACAGGAGAATATCCGCAGAGTTGCGGCAGGCGTGCTTGAGCTTGCGAAGCAGGAGAATAATCTTGACAAGCCTGTTATTGTCGGTTATGACAGGCGTTTCCTTTCGGAGAACGCCGCCCGCTGGGTTGCCGAGGTGCTTGCGGAGGGCGGAATAAAGGTTCTTTTCATGAACCGTTCTGTTCCGACTCCTCTTGTTATGCATACCGTAAAAGACAGAGAGCTTCATTACGGAATCGAAATCACCGCGAGCCACAATCCCTCTAATTACAACGGAATCAAGCTTATAGTGGAAGAGGGCAGAGATGCACCGCTCGAAACGACAGAGCGGCTTGAGCAGATAATTGACAGCATAAACGGCGTCAGCTTTGCCGATTTCGCCGAAGCGGTTGAGGACGGAAGAATTGAATATATCAAAAATCCGTTTAACCGTTTCCTTGACGATATCATTGCTCAGCTTGATATGGAGGCGCTTCGTGAGCGCGGGCTGAGAGTAATGTTCGACTCCATGCATGGCTCGGGTTCATATCCGCTGCTTGTAATTTTCCATACGGCGAGATGCACAATCGATACAATCAATCTCAACAAGGACGCGTATTTCGGCGGTCAGATGCCCGCACCGTCAGAGCAGGCACTGATAATGCTTAAGAATACCGTTGTCCGCGACGCCTACGACCTCGGAATAGCAATGGACGGCGACGGCGACCGTCTGGGAATAATTGATAAAACAGGACGCTACATAAATGCAAATGAAATCCTCTGCATGCTGTACTGGTATCTTGTGAAGCATAAAGGCTGGAAGGGCCCCGTTGTACGAAACCTTGCAACGACTCATATGCTTGACAGAATTGCCGAAAGCTTCGGCGAAAAATGCTATGAGGTTCCTGTCGGCTTCAAGTATATTTCCTCCAAAATTGACGAGGTTGACGCTGTTCTCGGCGGTGAATCCTCGGGCGGTCTTACCGTAAGAGGACATATTCACGGCAAGGACTCGGTTTATGCGGCTTCGCTCTTTGCCGAAATGGTCAGCGCAACAAACAAGAGCCCGGCGGAAATTATCGACGAGCTTGAAGAACAGTACGGTCATTATGAAATGGTTGAGGACAACCTTCGCTTCCTTCCCGAACGCAAGCCCGAAATCAACGATATTCTTATGGTTCAGAAGAAACTGCCTAATTTCAGCGATGAAATCGAATGGGTCAATTATATCGACGGCTGCAAGGTTTATTTCAAAAACGGCGACTTTGTTATCTGCCGATTCTCGGGTACAGAGCCTCTGCTCCGTATCTTTGCCGAAAGCAGCGACCGCGATAAAGCACTCACCTATATATCAGACTTCCGCAATTTCCTTGAAATATAAATTAATTTTTACTGCGTCAGAATCTGAATATTCAGTAATTAACTGCCTGCATTTTAATGACAGCGTATTCCCGAAGGAGATGTTCAAATGAAAAAGAAGGTATTATCGGTTATCCTTACAGCGGTAATCATCATGTCTGTTCTGCCGCTTTCCGTTATGCCGGCATCAGCCGCACAGACGCCGCTTAACGTAGGAGATTATGTTGCTCCGGATACCGGAAAAGATGTTGCGGCTCAGCTTCAGAAAATTATTGATGAAAATCCGAACAGAACACTGTTTTTCCCTGACGGAGAATACCTTGTATCAGCCCCTTTATACACTCCTGCCAATCCGAAAAAAAGTGTGGATTTACAGCTGTCTGCCTACACCGTTATCAAAGCTGCCCCCGATTTTTCAGGTGAAGCAGTCATTGCTCTCGGCGGAAAAGACCCGTACAATGATATTAAAACGCCGGGCAGTAATTATTCATTGACGGGAGGTATTGTCGACTGCTCCGGTATTGCCGTCGGTGTAGCAATTCTGAGCGGACGCGAAACAAAAGTTCAGAACACATCAATTAAAAATGCGGTAACGGGTATTTATATCGGATTCGGCGCTAACAGCGGTTCTTCGGATTCCGATATCAGAGATGTTGATATCACCGGTACGGAAAAGCCTGATTCTGTCGGAGTTCTGGTTGAGGGATATGATAACACGTTCACCAATATGCGTATCGGTGGCGTATACACAGGCGTTCATCTTAAATCAGGCGGTAACTCCCTTTACAATATTCATCCCTTGTTCTACGGTAATTTTGCCGAGTTTGAAACAAGTACAGGCTTTTATGTTGAGGGTGCAAACAATACTCTTAATTACTGTTATTCTGACCAGTTCTGCACGGCTTACCGTATTAAAGGCAAAGATAAAAATACATTTACCAATTGCTTCTGTATGTGGTGGACCAATCAGGGTAAAAAATGTACGGTAATACAGTCTGACGGCCCGTTTAATTCCACTTTTACCAATTTATCCGTATCGCTTCGCGGTGATACAGACAACACAATGCTGAAGGGTACGGTTACGGGCAGCGGCACGATTGAAAACCTTATAGCCGATGAAGCAAATCTTAATTTGAACCGTTCGTACAGGCTGTTTATGAGTAATTCTCCCGTACATTTTTTGAAAAATCTTTTTACGGGATTTATTAATTTCTTTAAAAACATTGGTTACCTTTTCAACATAACATTTAAAAACAAGTAAGTTTATAAGAAATTCTGCCGGTCTGTATTTATCTTCTTTAACCGGCAGAAATACTGTGTATTATATAATAAAAAACCGGGACTGTCTGAATGCTTTTCAAAACAGTCCCGATTTTTATATCCTCCCCGGGGAGGTTTTTCAGTTGTTTGTTTCCTGCTTTTCTTTCTTGTCCGTAATTTTTTTCATTACGATTGACATTACAACCGCGAAAATGATAATCGGAAGCAGGTAGAGATATGTATAGGGGTTGGAAAGGTCGCCCTTGTTGCCGAGGATTGCCCACATAATATTGATAGGCAGTGTGCCGAGAGATGCGCCGATGTAGAAATCACGGAAATTGATGTTCATCGCGCCGAGGATAAGCGAGCTTAAATCTCCTGGGATAACGCCCGAAGCCTTGAGGATAAACGAAACAATAAATCCGTTCTTGTCGGCGAAATCGTCAATTTTGTTTACCTTGGGGAAGCGTTTTCTTAAGGTATCAACCATGCCCTTGCCCGTGAATTTTCCGAGAAAATACGGAGGGATAAGACCGATTGCGACTGCAAGAATGTTGACGAGAATCGCAACCCATACGCTGTCAAAAACAATGCCGCTTATAACGAATATAATTGACGGCGTAACAACAAGCGCAAATGATTTGACAAGATTGAACAGAATAATTATTGCCGCAACGGCAACAACGCCGCCCGAAAGCTTGTCGGTGATAGCGCTGACATTTTTGACTGAAATATCATACTTTTTCATGAGTACAATGAAAATTATTACCATTGCAAGCATGAATATGCCTGCCGCAATCTGAAGCACCTTAATTAATTTGTCATAATTTTTTTTCTGACCTTCATCTTTTGTTTTTGTATCCATTTACACCCTCCGAAAAGTTTGTAACCGCTGATTGAATCGGGGTGTAAAAATCAGTGAGAATATTTTCCGTCAGATGTTTCAAAAAATCAGAAGGTTTAGTTACGTAAATCAAGGATTTTTTGTTCAAAATGGCGGACAATAGTCCGCTGAGTTTTGCAC
>JAZUDP010000106.1:0-31843 GCA_045639705.1 Acutalibacteraceae bacterium | reverse complement strand
ACAATTCAAAAGCCTTGAAGTTTTTACGCTTCAAGGCTTGGTTTTTACTGTAATGCGGATTTAAGTATTTTGAGTGCGACGGGGCCTTCCTTGGCGAAGTCGTCACAGCGTGCTTCGATTGAGCATCGCGGACAGCCTGCAAACTGAAGTGCGGAAAGGAATGATTTGTAATCCGCGCCGTCATTTTCGTAAGGATAAACTCTATCCGTCGGCTCGGCAATATGAGCGTGACCGAGGAAGCCCTTGACATCTCTGATGTTGTCGAATTTATCGCCGAAGGTGTACATATGGAACGAATCGCCGAGGCCCTTTACGTTGCCCGACTCTGCCATTGCCGCGAAAATAACGCCTTCTTTGACAGTGTTGATGATATTGCAGTCGCACAGCGGCTCAACAACAACGGTTATGCCGTATTTTTCAGCCGCAGGAGCAACAATGTTCTTAAGAAAATAAGCAATCTGAGCCGCCGCCTTGTAATAAGGGAAGCCCTCGGGAATGCTTCTTGCGCCGCCCGAGCCGAAAACAACGGTCTGAAGTCCGACCTTAACGCCTCTGCTCATACCCTTTTCAACATGAGCCTTAAGCGCTTCGTAATCAACGTTTTCGCCGACAACCTTAAGCTCACCCGGAATAAAACAGTTGGACGCTTCGCATTTTATTCCGTTTTCCTCAAGGCATTTGCGGTAACCCTCAAGCTCCTCGTCCGTACTCTTTACAAAAAACGCAAAGCCTGCTTCAAGATAATCAAAGCCGAATTCAGCCGCAAGCTTAATCCTCTCGGGATCATATCCTATACATGCTCCAAATTTCATTTTATATACTCCTTTAGTAACCACTGATTAAGTCAATGTGTGAAAATCAGTGAGAATATTTTTCGTCAGATGTTTCAAAAAATTTGCAGTCATACTGACGTATTTCAAAAATTTTTTGTCCAAAATGGCGGACAATAGTCCGCTGATTTTTGCGCGATTGATTTAATCAGCGGTTACCTCGTCAAGAAATTTAAGGAAACCGTCAAGCAGGCGGTTGTTTCTCATTCCGTTATCGTCAACCGCAGAACAGCCGTGCCATGCGCACGCCGCCTTGCGCTTTATTGAGAACGCGACCATCTGCCCTCTCGCACCTGTTTTGACATAAACATCCGTATCGCGGTGCTGTGTGCAGGCAAAGTCCTGCGTCATCGCCATTTCAATCCATTTTTCGGAAATAATGCGCCTGCCCTCATACATTCCGCCGTTGGCGTATGCGTAGGGCAGCTTCGCCATGTCGTCGGCACGGGTGAAAAATCCGCCGCCGCATATCGGATAACCCTGCGGACACAGAGCCATTGCCCACTGTCTGAAGCCGAGGGGCTTCAGAAGATTTTCGCGCAGGTAAACCACCGTATCCATGCCGCTTGCCTTTGCTATTATCCTGCCGAGCAGATAATATGCCGCGTCGGAATAATGGCGGTATTCGCCGGGAGTATGCTCAATCTTAATAGAGAAAACATACTTCAGAAAATCGTCGCCGATAAGCGCGATATGTTCGTCCTCATCAACACCGTAAGGAATATGCTCCATGCCGGTTTTATGCTGCATGGTATGGCGGACTGTAACATTGTGCCAGCCGGCGTCAAGAGTATCGCCCATCTCCTCATCGGTAAAAAACGATGTAACCTTATCGTCAAGGTCAAGCTTTCCTGCGTCGTAAAGCTGACCGATTGCGGTCGCTATATAAAACTTTGTTGCGGAGTGACTGTTGTTCGCGTTGTGGCAGACGGGATTCTTCCAGAATTCAGTGCCTTTTTCGGTAATAACCGCGGCATCGTACATCGGAGCCTCTTCCGCCATAACCGCATCAAATAATGCATTAGCCATTAATCCTTACTTCCTCTCCGGGGTAATCCTCAACGACATCCGCCGAACGGACCATATATGTCTTTATGTTCCACGGGTCGCTTTCTTCAATTTCAACAACGCGTCCGCCGCGCAGGTCGTCAGCGCAGTAGCCGTCGTAATTAAGTCCTGCGTCATAGCAGAGCTTTATACCGAGGAAGGTACCCGTATAATCGTTGATGTGGTCATGTCCCGCCATTACGGTTTTAACATCGCCTCTGTCGAGAATCGCGTTGAGCATGCCCGAATTAATCGGCGAGCAGCCTACGCCCTCACGGCGTGTTCCCTCGTAATATGATTCAGCCGTATTCTTATACGCAATAACATATTCGGGCAGAGCAATGTGCATCGCCATCATGCCGGGAATTTTGTGTCCCGCGTGCTTTTCAAGCTCGACAGATGAATCCCAGTACCATTTCAGCTGGTCGAAATTCAGCGTATTGTATGTGCCGCCCCAGTCATGCAGACATGTCGGATAAACGCACTGCTTATCCCACTTGCTTGAAGGGTCTCCGAGTCTGAACTCCTTCATGAAATCGCTCATGGAATCGTGGGAATCAAGTCCCCAGACATTGTATACAATATCGTCGCTGTTCTCGCTTTTTACCGGCAGAACAAAGTTGCCGGTACCGTGAATATCCTCGGGACCGCGCTTTGTAAGATTCCACTCAAATTCCTCGTAAACATCCTGCTGACAGAAATCCGTATGACCGACGCAGTCGTTGTCGTGATTGCCGAAAACATGCGCCCACGGGATTTTTCTTTTTTCAACCTCGCTGAAAACAGGGCGCAGGAATGCGCGGAGATTGTCGGGAGTATCCATTGCGTCTCTCCAGACCATGTCGCCGAGAACAAGAAGCAGGTCCGGCTGAACGCTGTCAAGAATTGCGTTCAGGTCACGGATGAGCCGCGTATCAAAATTGACAACGCCGTGCAGATCGGAAATACATAATATTTTAAATTTTCCGTTTTTGAAACGGAGTTCTTTTTTTGTGAAAAGATTTTCTTTTAAATAACTCATATTATTTACCCTGAATTTTGCCGAAACCGCGCTGAACGGCGTAATATGACGGCTTCGGGTTAAGGTCTGCGTCAACAAGTCCCCATCTTGTTTCAACGGGGCAGTCAGACTGTCCGCAGACATAGCATTTGTCTGAATCCTGATAGCAGTAGATAAACATGCCTGCAACGTATTTCAGATTGTAAAGCCTTTCGATAATGTCACTGTAGAACTTGCCCTGACCCTCCGGAGTATGGTCGTAGCCGGGAATCTTGGTAATTCTCTGCAATTCGCAGTACAGATGGTCACGCATATCGCTCTTAAACAGGAAGTTGTAATATCTGTCCTTATCGCCGTCGCAAATGTATTTTGTATGCTCGGAAAGTACTGGAGGAAGGTTGTCAACAAATTTTTCAATGTTTGCCTTTGCGTCCTTTTTATTCTTTGCGCCATATTTCTGAAGCAGCTCGTTTTTCTGCTTGTGTGTCTTGGAATGACCGCCGCTGATGTATCCGAATTCCTGAAGAATTACCGGTTTGCCCGTCATCGCCCAGAGGTAACGAACAAGTCCGTCAAACAGGCACATAAGTCCCGGCACACCGTAGAAGCAGCCGAGATAAATGTCAATGCCGACATAATCGCAGTACTGATAGTAAGGCTGCATAAGCTCGTTCAAATTTGCCGCAGGACCCGCGGAATTGTATCCAATGACAATATCTCCGCGCAGGTAGTACATTTCCTTGAGCTGAACACCGATGAATTTCGCAGCGTCTTTCATTTCAAGAGGCTTTGTGAATCGGGGCATTCCCATTTCGTTGGTAATCTGCAAGCCCGAAACTACGCCCTGCAAATCTCTGATAAGAAATCTCGCAACCTCGCGCACCTTTTTCTCGCCGTCGCCCTTGCGGATATCAGCGCCCATTTCAATGTAATCCTTCGGGTACGGCGTAACCGCCATAACCTTTATGCCGTTCCTCTGAAAATCGAGCGCACTTTCCTTATAGTTTATATAGCCCTGATTCAGTGTGCCGTCGGCGTTAAACGGGTATGGAATATCCGTTCTTATCCATCGTATATTCGCATCGGTAATCTTTTTGTAGTCCCCTCTCGGATGACATACACCGCATATAAAGTTCTTTCTCATTTTCTCCGTTTCAGCGTTGCTGTCGGGAATGAAGAAAGACTTGATAAGATTGGTCGGAAGATATTTCAGACCGCTTGTTATCTGATCAATTACAAACTGTTCCATATAATAACCTCAAATTAATAAACAATATCAACTGATTTTCCTGTTTTTGCCGATTCGTAAACCGCGTCGATAACCTTCATAAGCACTACGCCGTCGTCCGCTGTAGCCTTGCACTCCGCCTTGCCCTCAACAGCATCGGCAAAGTTCTTGATTTCGCGGTCAAAATCTCTTGTAAAGTCAAAGTTGTGTGTTCCCTTTATTTCAATGTCGGCAAGGCAGCCTGCATACTCGGTATGAAGCTCGAACGGGTCAAGAGTAAGACCTGCCTTGCTGCCGAAAAATTCAAGATTGCCGTCATTCTTTTTCTTGTTGAGGTTGAAGCTTGTTTCAACATGAAGCAGTGCGCCGTTGTCAAATTTAATCATTGCGGTTGCAAGGTCTTCGACATTGAATACAGGCTTTTCAACCTTTGTTTCGGATTCCCACTCGGTTGTCTTTATGTGGTCTCTTGCGCCGATTTTGTCGCTTGTAAAGCCGAAAACAGTAACGGGCTTTGCGTTGCCGATAATATATCTTGTAAGGTCGATAACATGAACGCCGAGGTCAATAAGCGGACCGCCGCCCGAAAAAGCCTTGTCGCCGAACCATCCGCCGGGACAGCCGCAGCGGCGAAGATATGTAGCCTTTGCATAGTAAACCTCGCCGAGGTCGCCGTTTGCAACAAGAGCCTTCGCGTCTCTTGCATCACTGCCGTGACGGCGCACAAAGCCAAGCATGAGCAGCTTGCCGTTTCTCTCCGCGGCAGCCTTCATCTCCTCTGCCTCAGCCGCATTCATGGCCATGGGCTTTTCGCAGATAACATCACAGCCTGCGTCAAGCGCGGCAATTGTGCAGGGCTTGTGCGCAGCGTTCCATGTGCAGACGCTTACAATGTCGATATCCTCTTTTGCAAGCATATCCCTGCAGTCTGTATAGTAATTCGGAATGTCATATTTTTCGGCAAAATTCTTTGCTTTTTCTTCAACTATATCACAGCAGGCAACGATTTTAACTCTGTCGCCAAGCTCCCTGTAACCGTGTGCGTGGCAGTTTGCGATACCGCCGTTGCCGATAATACCAACCTTTAACATATCAGCATCTCCTTAATAAATCTTATTTAAAATTTCAGTCAGGAACTTAACGGCGTGCGCAATGTCCTGCATACGGGTTGCGCCGTTTTCACGCTCAATTGTAAGGAATCCGTCATAACCTACTTCCTTAAGTGCCGAAAGATATTCGAAGAACGGGACATTGCCGTCACCGAGCTTATATTCGTTATGTGTGCCGTCGGGATTCTTAACGCCGTCCTTGGCGTGAGTATGAACTATATAATCCTTGAGAATGTGAACAGCTTCAACAGGGTCCTGACCTGCAACCATGACAAAATTAGCCGGGTCAAGATTAACCTTTGCACTCTTTGTGTCAGCCTTTTCAAGCACACCGCGGAGCTTTATTGCCATTTCGGGGCCTGTTTCGGTTGCAAATCTGACGCCCGTAGCGTCGCCGTATTTACCGAGAACCTCAATAGCGTTTACCATTTTAAAATAATCCTCGCCGTTCTCATCGTCGGGAACTGTGCCGATATGGGTCGTGATGATGTCCGTTCCGAAATCACGCGCTAAATCCATCATCGCCATGGTGCGCTTTATTCCGTAAACATCAGCCTCGTAGAAATGCATGCCGAAATCAGCGCATACAGCGGAGAACTGCAGACCGTTGTCGGCAACATACTTTTTAATGTCAAGTCTGTCCTGCGCCGAGAGATTTTCGGGAGCCATCTCGCCTCTTGTAACAAAGGGCTGAAGACCTTTGACGCCCATATCTCTTGCAAGGATTACCGCCTCTTTGAACGGAACCTGAAACGAATCGGGAATAACACCTATTTTCATCATAACAAAACGCCTCTTATCTTAATATTTTTTCGCCGTCAAATACAAACAGGCCAAATGCGTCGCCGCCGTTGTTGCCTGCAATAAGCCAGTCGGCATATGCCCTGCGGAGAGCTGTGTCGCGCGGAAGCTGATCGTAAGGCAGGTCGGAATCCTTTCCGAAAACTCTCCATCCGTTCGGGAAGCCTTCCTTCTCTGCCCAGCCGACAACCTCAAAATCGTCCATGAACTTAAGGATGTTCAGATGCTTCGGAAGGAATTCGCGGTGGCGCGGATAAAGCAGCCATGAGCCGCATCCGAAAACAACCTTTCCGTCGGGGAAAAGATACTTATAATGCTCATATGCTTCCTTATATGAAGCAAGACGGACCTCATCCGTAAGCGGAATACCCGATGACGGAATGTGGAAATTAATATACTTATCGCCCGGGTGCAGAACCTTGCCGCAGGAAAATGTGAAATCGTTCTCCCAGTCGTAGGTATTGATTTCGTACTGGAATCTGCCGTAGGCGAAGCGTTTCATTTTGAACGTTCCGTCGTTCCAGCCTGCGACAAACGTACCCGGAACCTCTTCACAGTCGATGCATTCAATCAGCTTGCAGCGGAAATCGTCGCAGGAATTCCAGAATATCTTTTCGTCAATTCCCGCCTTTTCGTAACGCTCCTTAAGAATCGGCGTACAGCCGAGCAGGAACATGAAATCCATCGTATACTCGTTTTCGCCGTATTTCTCACTTAATTCCTTAACGGCATCAAGAGCCTCGCCCAGTCCGTCCGTCTCGGGGAACATGTAGTTTTCAACAATTTTGTCCATATCTGCACCGAAAGCGGCTTCGGAATCGAGCCGCTTTGCGATACGCGTAAATTCAGTTATAGCTTCCTCGGGGTATGAATACCTCGCCATGAAATTCTGTAAAAATTCGGAATTATGAACCATATTTATCACTCTGCTTTACTTTTATTCTTTAACATCCTCACTTGCGAGCAGTTCTGCAAGCTCGTCGATTTCATCGCCTTCGCCGTCCTTCTGGCTTGCGATAAGCGCCCGTCTTTCGTTAAGCTCAATATACATTCGTTCACGCTTTTCGCCTACAAGGTCGTAGAAGAAATACGGAATAATATTAATGAATGTCGGGAGCAGCGTGATACCGTTGAAGAGGAAGAATACTTTCTGATAAACAAGCTTGCTGCCCTGTGACCACGGCTTCATTGTGATTGTCGGGTCGTAGCCTGACCACTTGAAGAGCTGAACGGTAAGCAGAGCGTTGAGCGGTGATGTTACCTTTGAGATAAGTCCCGTCAGCAGACCGATTGTACCGTCGGGACGCTCACCTGTAACATACTCTGTATAGTCGTTGATTTCACGCCCGAGTTCCGCCTCAAATACGTTGGACGGGCCGTTGTTGATACCGTTGATGCCGTAGAATATTGCATAAACCGCAATAACAATCCATTTCTTATCAACAAACGGGCAGCCGAGCGCAACCATACCCGCACAGCAGAGCAAATCCCACATGCGGAGCCAGATAACAGCCTTCTTGTTGTTGTTCTTGAATATTTTCTGGAATTTCGGAATAAATGTAACGCTGAGGTAGTTGAAAACGTTGTTGGGAAGATAAGCGATAAACGAGGGAATTGCTCCGCCGAAGATTTCCTGCTGAGTAACAACATCCCACTTGTAACCGCCGTTTGCCCACCAGCTGACTGAGAAGCCTGCGATAAAGTTACGCAGAGCGTACTTGTTCTTGAGAATATAGAAAAGTGTCTTTGTAAGCGGTGCGGGCTTGGGCTGAAGGAGAATTCTCTCCTTGCAGTTGAGAGCCATAAGGATATTGCCGACCGCGCCGATTGTACCTGCTATAAGAGCAACTATTGAGAAAAGTGTACTCATGGGGAAATTGATGTAGCCCTTGTTGTTCAGCTCCATAATGGGAATGAAGAAAAGGAAAACCATCTGCGAGCCTGTGAAGCCGAAATAATTCTGAACAAGACCAACATTGATTCTGTCCTTGGGATTCGGCGTCTGGAGCGAAACAAGATTTCCGCGCGGTATGCCGTAAATTGTGGCGAACGTTTCCTGAATGAACAGCGAAACGAAAACAAAAATAATCTTTTTCGGGTCGTTGCCGGGAGTGTCGCCGAAGAACATGGCGCCGCTGTAAAGGAGTACCGTACTGAGGAAATAGGGAACCGTTGTAAATACGATGTAGGGTCTCGCCTTGCCCCAGCGGGTTCTTGTGCGGTCATAAGCTACGCCCATAAGGGGATTGTTAAGAACATCATAAATACCTATAAGGGTAAGAATGAGCGTTACATAAGTCATGTCTATTTTCAGAACGTTAACAAAATAAAGCGTTCTGTACTGTTCAAGCGCGCTTACAACCTGTGTTGCAAACTCACCGATAGCGGGGAAAAGAATTTCCTTTGTGGTAAGCACGGGAGTATGGAACATTCTTGTCGCTATACCGCTGTATTTATCAAGCTGTCTTTTGTCAATCGTTGCAGCAGAGTTTTCTTCCGCGCCGACAACTTTATCAACTATGTTTTTTACGCCTGTTTTATTTTCACTCATTTAACGGTCACCTCACAGCTTGATTTAAAGTATCCGTCATCAGAAAGTGCGTAAACTGTTACTGTTCCGCCTGAAACTGCGGTTACAACGCCGTTTTCGTCAACGGTGGCAATTTTTTCATCCTCAGTGTACCATGTCTTGGTCTGAACCGTGGAGTTGGCAGGAGAAACCTTGGCATCGAGCTGCTTTGTTTCGCCTGCGCCGAGCTTAATGCTGCGCTTTGAAATCTTCATTGATTCAACGGGAACCATAACCTTGATAAGGCAGGTATCGCTGTAGGTCTTTCCGTTAAACTCAAAGGTTGCGGTAACTGTCGATTCGCCCGCTTCCTTGCCGGCCTTCATATAACCCTCGTCGTCGATTGTAACAACATCCTCGTTTGAAGAAGTCCATGTAACAACGGGCTTGGTCGGGTCGGAGCAGGTAAGAGTAGCCGTAAGATTATCGGATTTTTTGGGTTCGATAATCTTTTCTTCTTCAGAAAGTGTAAGTGCGGGCCATGTAAACTCATTTTTGATTTTCTCGCTGAGCTTAAACTCAACAGATGTATTGCCCAGGGAAGCGAAGCTGCCCTTGAACGCCGCGTCAGCCTTTGCCGTCATATCCTTCTTATATTCAAGATATGTAAGCTCGCCTGTCTGACGGTTGATTCTGAAATTAATCTCAAATTTTTCGGGAGCCGTTTCAATCTTTCCGATTTCATAGTTCTCCGCATTATTGAAATCGTCGCCTAAAAGAGCGCGGATTTCAGCGTCTGTACGCGCAGGGAAATTCTTTGAAACAACGGTTTCGTTATTTCTGAGAACAACATTCACAACATATTCGCCTCTGCCCTGCTGAACATAGAGATTTGTGCTTCCGCATTCGGGACAGCCGTTGAGAAGCTCCTCAGCCTCTGCGCCGCAGATATCGCACTGATAAACAAAATTGCGTGCGAAATATTTGCACTCAAAGGATTCGATATCGTCCGCCGTAATCTGCGGATTTCTGAATTCGGGAGCCTGCGCAAACTCTGTTTCCGACCTTGCGGCATTTTCGCCGAGAGTATCCTTAAAGCCGTCAACGGCAAACAGTATTGTCTTTTTCAGCTCCTCGCTGCCGTCAACCGTAAGAGAACCGTTATCCACATCAAACTCGCTGTAAACCGCAGCCTTCGGCTTGCCTTCAGCGGTTTTGTTAACAACATCGTTGAGAAGCTTTACTATATCATCGTTTGTTTTTGGCTCTTCGAAAACACCGTGTGTATCAGTTTCGGGAGGATAAGCACCCTCCATTGCAAGAACACTGTTAAGTCCCCAGATAAAGCCTACAACAAAAACGAGACAGAGAAATACAACAACAGAAGCTGTCAGAATCTTGCTTTTTACATCATTGTCTTTTTTTGCTTTTGCCATTTATTTCGCCTCCTCTGCTGCTCTTGCCGCACGTTTTCTTTCGTGTTCTTCTTCTTCTTTTCTGATTTCTTCCTCAATCTTTCTTGTTTCCTCTGTTTCAACAACAGGCTGAGGAAGGTCGTCTATATTGATTTCGCCCTTTTTAACCTTTTTGTATATTTCCGTGCGCTCAACCATGCCCTCGCCGTACTCAACGGGAATGCCCTTCTTCCAGAGCAGGAAATTGACAACGAAAACCACAATGAACATTGCGGCGATAACAAGCAGACCGAGAAATCCTTTTTCAGCCGAAACAAGACCGCTTGAAGCTGAGCCTGCAAAACGGTTGAAAAGAATCATTGCCGCGATTGAATCAGCAAAGCCTATTGCGGCAAGAACAGCCGTAAACTTCTGCATGTTCTTGTAGCTGAAAAGGCAGAGCAGGCTGAAAAGCAGAACAAATACAGCCATAACCGCCGCAAGAGCATACACAACAGCCGCGACCGCAAACGCTTTGAATTCAGCGCCCGCAAAGGATGAACCCATCATACCCATAACATAATCAAGTCCGCCCGCATTGAACAGATTGAAAATACCGAGTCCCGAGAAATCAAAACTGCTTTCAACAAACGGAACATTGAATCCGAATCTGCCTGAGGGGATAAGAAATCCCACCGCAGGAAGAAGGCATACGATAAGTCTTGCTATCGCAAGCTTTGAGCCGATATACGCAGCCTTGATGTGCTTAATCATAACATGCACATTAGCCTGTGAAAGCTCGGCGAGCTTTGCCTCCCTGTAGAAATTGTCAACGAAACCGTAAAAATTCATATTCGTTCCGCATTCGGGACAGAACTGGCTTACGTTGTAGAAGTGCAGATGCTTTCCGCACTTGGGACAGTTTGCCATAAAAATTCCTCCTTGTTTTTGCTTAAGCTTCTGTAATCATAAAAACATCGGATGCGCTTTCTCTGCCAATCGGGTATACCGCACCTATATTATAAAATGATACATATATATAATAAATTATCCGCGTGTCAAGTTCAATAGAATAAATGTACAAAAAAGTATTATTTTATCCAAAAAAGTACTATTTTTTGATACCTTTTCATTATTTTGTTGACAAAGAACACATTAAAAGTGTTAAATGTAATAAAAAAATAGTAAATTTTACACTATTAAAATTTCATAAGGAAGGTCTGCGCTATGGCATTTATCAGAAAAAGGACAGAAGAACGCACGGGTTATCAGACAGGAAACGAATGGGTAGAAAAAATTGACTTTCACTGCGATTTCGTAATGTGCTACCGTCTGAACGATTCGCTTCCCGCCCGCGTTAAGAAATATAAGGAAAAGGGTTATGTTGTTCACCTTATGACGGGTATCTCATGGGGTTCATATCTTGATTACCTTGAGGGTGAATACGACGGCAGAAATCACTGGGACGAGGCCCAGACCGACCGTTTCGGCAATCAGATTCTGCACGGCAAAAATGTTCCGTATATGGTTCCGACAATTTCCTTTGCCGACTATCTGACGGAAAATCTGAAAAAAGCCGTTGACGCAGGCGTTGAAGCAATTCATGTTGAAGAGCCTGAATTTTGGGACAGAGCAGGCTATTCCGAAGCATTCAAACGCGAATATCAGCTTTATTATCGCACGCCGTGGCAGCCGCCGCATGAAAGCGCAGACGCAAAGTATAAATGCTCAAAGCTGAAGGCTTATCTTTTCACCCGCACAATTGACCGCATAAGCTCCGCGCTGAAGGAATATGCCATGACCGAATACGGACGTGATCTGCGTTTCTATGTGCCGACGCATTCGCTTGTAAACTATACGCAGTGGAAAATTGTCAGCCCCGAGGGCAAGCTTGCCGATATTCCGGGAGTTGACGGCTGTATCGCTCAGGTATGGACGGGAACCTCACGCACAAAGAACTGGTTCGACGGAAAATTTGCCGAACGCACATTTGAAACCGCCTACCTTGAATACGGCGTCATGCAGGAGCTTGTAAAGGGAACAGGACGGAAAATGTGGTTCCTGCACGACCCGATTGAGGACAATCCGATTTTTGACTGGAACGATTACAGAAAGAACTATTACTGCACAGTATCCGCCTCCCTTCTTCATCCGAAGGTAAACACCTTTGAAATCTGCCCGTGGCCCAACAGGGTTTTCTATGAAAAATATCCCAAGGGCGCACCCGACGCGGAACCGATTCCGACGGAATACGCTACGCTTCTGAACAACATGTTCCAGACCCTCGGCACGCTTGAGGGCGGTGAGGAAAGCAGGGTAAAGGTCGGCATTCTTACAGGCGACTGCCAGCTATATCAGCGCGAATATCCCGACTGTGAATTCTCCGAAAAGCCGAAGGAGGAGGTCGGCACTGTTCTTGTCGATACAGATGAGCTGACCGAAAAAATCATCTCAATGATGAAGTCGGGCAAAGAGGACAGGGAAACCATGCTTAAGTACATGTCCTCGGGCGCGTTCCCGGGCTTCTATTCTCTTGCCCTTCCCCTGCTGAAATACGGCGTTCCCGTCAGACCCGTTCTGCTTGACAACGCACGCCGCTACACAGGATATCTTGACGATTACAACGTGCTGATTCTCAGCTACGAATACATGAAGCCCGACTATCCCGACATGAACACTGCAATCGCGCAGTGGGTAATGCAGGGCGGTACGCTTATTTATGTCGGCGACGGCAGCGACCCGTTTAACGGAATCGACCTGTGGTGGACAGGAAAATACAGCAATCCCGCCGAGCATCTTTTTGAAGCTCTCGGCATAAAGCCCGAAAAAGAAAAGGAAATCTTCACCTGCGGAAAGGGTATTGCCGCGGTATGGAATATCAATCCGTGCCTGTTCAGCTTTTCAAAGGAAAACGCAGATAAATTCAGAGAATTTTTCAGCTCAATTCTTAAAGAAAAGGGCGAAGAAATTTCATATAAAAATTATCTTACAATCAACCGCGACCCGTACATAATCACAGCCGTTATGGATGAAAGCATTAACGATAATCCGTTTGAATACAGCGGCAGCTTTGTTGACATGTACTCGCCGGAATTTGATGTCATAACAAAGAAAACCGTTAACGCAGGCGAAAGCACAATGCTTTTAGATCTCGTTAAAATCAAAGACGAAAAGCTCTGTGTTATCGGCACATCCGTCCGCGTGGATTCGCTTGAAGAGAAGGACGGAAAGCTTTATCTTGATGTTCAGGGCGCAGACGCATTTACAGCGCACATCAGACTGCGCGTACCGAGGAAATTTACCAAGGCATACATTGACGGCTGCGAATGCGAATGTACATTTGAAGATGCAGGCTCAACCGTTCTTCTGACATTTGAGAGCAGAATCGGTCAAAGAAAAATCGTTATAGAATGAGGCACGGAAATGAAAACAATTACAGGCAGAGACATAATTATCAATTCATCTGAAAGCCTTGATTTTTCAATGCCGGACAGCTCCTACAGCCCGCTGTTTTCAACAATCGGGCTTGAAGCCTCCGCCGGCACAAACGGCATCGGCTCAATGTGGTTTCACTATAACCGCGCAACAAGAGCCGTATGCGGCAGACTGTTTGATTTTCCGCTTGCTCTCAACAGTGACAAATCCGACATCTGCGGACTTGTCTTCGGCGATGAAAGCAAATCGGCAAGGCTTGCCTTCTTTGACCGCGACGCATTTGTTTTTGAAGCGGATAATATTGAAGCAATTCCGATGTTCTGCAATACCGAAGCCGAATACTGGACTGAAAGAAAAAGCGAAAATGAAATCCGCATCAAAGGCTACAGCTGTAACGGCGACGGCAGAGACCCCGACGAAAAAGTCGGATTCACCGCTGATATAAAAGCTCAGACCGGAAGAATAATCTGCAAGGAAAATGAAATAAAAGCCGAAGCTGAAAACGGAAAAATTTCTCTTGTTTTTTTCTTTCAGGCTCTTGAAATTTCCGAGGAAAAATCCGATATAATTCTTGCAGAAAAAACTGACTTTTCCGACGCAAAAAAGCTCTGCGAAAAATGGTTCTCCGACTTTACCAAAAGCTTCAGTCTTAATGTAAACGAAGCAGAAGAGGAGATTGTCAGCGCAGCTGTTTTCGGACTTATGTTCAACGCGGCAGTCGGGCAGGGAATGCTTTCAAAGCACATTTCGGCTTATCCGAGCCGCGGCGGTTATCCCACTCACTTTATTTGGGACACCTATTTTCAGAACCTTGCCTATGAAAAAATCAACCCGTTTCTTGCTGAGGAATTTCTGCTTCAGATAACCGCAAATCAACGCCCCGACGGCAAGTTCCCGCAGTTCATGTGTTCAACATGGGCAAGACCGCATGACACTCAGCCCGCACTTTTCGGCTGGGCGGCGAAAAGGCTTCTCGGCATTGTTAACGACAGAACACAATTTATTGAAAAAATCGCGGAGCCGCTTGAAAAAAACAATCACTGGTGGCTTACTCAGCGCATGACAAAGTACGGCTGCATCTTCTGTCCGGGCGGACTTGAAACGGGACAGGACGATTCGCCCCGCTTCGATGACGGCGCGACGCTTGCGGTCGATATGAACAGCTATCTGCTTTATCAGCTGAAATTTACAGCGGAAATTTTTGACGAAACCGGCGACAGAAACAGGTCTGATTTCTGGGCAGAAAAAGCAGCGGAGCTTGAAGAAAAAATCATCGAAAATCTTTACGATAAGGAGCGGAATATTTTCTTCGATTTTTCGCTCACAAAGAACAGAAAAATCGGCATTGTTTCTCCCTCGTCAATGCTTCCTCTCTGGGCAGGCTTAAAGCTCGGAAATAATAAGGAAAAAGAAATGATTGAAAACTATCTGCTCAATCCCGGTCTTATGTTCGGAAGCGTTCCCTTTCCGAGCATTGCATACAATGAGCCGTCTTACGACGCCGCTCACTGGTGGCGGGGTCCGACATGGCTTCCGATTGCATGGCTCATGCTTGAAATTCTTCAGAATTACGGCTATGATTCCGAATATATGACAGCTGTAAAACGACTGCACGGGATGCTTATAAAAGACAGAGAAATGCACGAGCTTTTCAACTCGCAGACAGGTGAAGGCATGGGCTGCAGACAGCAGGGCTGGACATGTTCCGTGTTTATTAAACTTTGCGAAATACTCAATAAGGACTGATACTATGGATTACTGCAAATATGTCAATGTTTTTCAGGGCTGTGGCGAAATCGACCTGCCGAAGCCCGAAGGAATAGCCGCCAAATGGTTCTTTATCAAGGCAGGCTGCGGCAATACAAGTCCCGCGGCGCTCGTTCCCTACGGCGCGGTTTCCGTTTCCCCGTTTTCGGGCGGATATCCCACAGGCTACGGCAACCACTGCCCCAACAGCCATTCCCGTCCGCCTAAATTCAAAGACGGCGAAAAACTGCGCGGATTTTCTCACATTCATCAGAGCGGCACCGGTGCAATGGGCTATTATTACAACTATGCGGTAACAACGCCGATGTATGACGGTTCGGAGGAAAAAAGACTTCCCCGAAACGAGGCTGCAGAGCCGGGTTATTACACCTGCGTGCTTGATGACATAAAGTGTGAGCTGACAGCGACAAACCGCGTCGCGCTTCACCGTTACACCTTCGGAAAAGAAAACGGAAAGATAAAAATCGATTTTTCAAATAACGGCATTATCATTCCCGATAACGAGCGTCGAAAGGTATATGAACTCCGCATAGAAAAGCATGATGAAAACACCGTGCTTGCAGGCGCAAAAATCGAGGGAATTTATCTGTACTTTGCAGTTAAGGGCAATGCGGAATTTTTCATTGAAGACAGCTGTGTTTTTTATGAGCTTAAGGACAGAAAAACAGCTGAACTTTCGGTTGCGATTTCACTGAGAAGCTTTGAAAACGCGCTCAGATTTTTAAATGAAGCATCCGACTTCGATACAGAGAAAAACAACGCTTGCGAAAAGTGGAACAGACAGCTTTCGAAAATAAAAATTGAAGCTGACGACGAAATAAAGGAAATTTTTTATTCAAATCTTTATCATTCCTATGTCAAGCCTGCGGACTGGTCGGGTGAAAGCTTTATCTACGGCGGCGACGGTGTTTTTATTGCCGATTTCAGCACGCTGTGGGACATGTATAAAACCGCGCTTCCGCTTATTTTCATGACCGATAAGGAAATGAGCGAAAAAATAGTTGAAACGCTTCTGCGCGTCGGAGAGGAACTCGGCGAGCTGCCGAACACCTTCGGTCTTAACGACAAATATCTTATGCACACTCAGCAGGCAAGAATGCTCGGCGACTACGTTCTGATTACAGCTTACCGCTACGGAATTGAAATGGATGTTCACCGCATGCTCAGGGTTATCTGCGACGATGTCTTTGCCGAAAACAAAACGGATTTCACCGTTGACGGCAAGTGTGAATCAAACACATGGATGCTTGACATGGCTGACGGCTGCGCTCTTGCGGCAGAGCTTGCAAAGGAATGCGGCGAAGATGAAATTTACAGTAAGCTTTATCCCCTTTCACTGCAGTGGAAAAGCGCGTACGACCCCGAAACAGGTCTGCTCAGTGAAGATTCCTCTTACTATGAGGGTACGCTTTACAATTATTCCTTCAGACAGATGGTTCACATGGACGAGCGTATTGAGCTTGCGGGCGGCAAGGAAGAATTTGTCGGGCTTCTCGATAAATTTTTCGGCTACGGTCAGCCCGACACTGTTCAGCCGACAGACCCGTTCAACTACGAACCCGTTGAAGAGGGAATCAGGCTCGGCAGATTTGAGGGCTTCAACAACGAATCCGATACGGAAGCTCCGTTCACATATGTTTACGCCGACAGGCACGACCGCGTCTGCGAAATTATCCGCGGCGGAATGAAATACATGTTCACAACAGGCCGCGGCGGTCTGCCGGGCAACAACGATACCGGCGCTCTTTCATCCTACTATGTTCTGAACGCTCTCGGACTTTTCCCTGTCGCGGGTCAGGATTTGTTCATCATCGGCTCGCCCGCTGTTGACAGCGGAGAAATCGAGCTTTCATCGGGCAAAACTCTTACAGTAAAAGCCGAAAACAATTCAGATGAAAATATTTATGTCAGGAGCGTAAAATTCAACGGAAAAGAGATTAATAACTGGCGTATTCCCGCTTCCGAGCTTCTCGGCGGCGGCACACTTGAATTTGTAATGGAGAATAAATAAAATGGAAAAACCGATTTTACGATTTAATAAAGACGGAAAATTCCGTGTGCTTATGGTTTCCGACTTCCATCTCGGAATCAATCCGAAGCTGCAGGAGGATTTCAACTACAAGGTTATCCGCGGACTTGACGCCCTGCTTGAAACAGCAAAGCCCGATTTTGTCATGATCGGCGGCGACCAGTGTCTCAACTTCGGTACACCCGAAAACATTAAAACAAAATTCGAGGAAATTATCGAACCGATTGTGTCACGGAAAATCCCGTGGGCTGCCGTTTTCGGCAATCATGACAGAGAGTGCGGACTTGACCTCCATGAAGAAATGAAAATTTATCAGTCAATTCCCTTCTGCCTCGCCGAGGCGGGTCCCGAGGAAATTTCGGGCGTCGGAAATTATCAGATTCCCGTTCTTGCCTCCGACAGCGATGAGATAAAATATAACCTCTGGGCAATGGACTCGCAGCACCGTGTTGATGATTTTATCAATAAATTCGGGCTTGCCGAAGACACAAGAATAGTCATGCCGTATCACATCAATGACGGCAGCGGAGACGGCTGTCCCCTGTTTGACCAGGTTATGTGGTACTACAACAAATCGGTCGAAATCGAAAAAGAACAGGGCAGAAAAATTCCGGGCATTATGTTTATGCACATTTCTCTGCCCGAGTATATGACAATCGCGCGCAATCCCGAGGAATGCGGAGCAATAGGCTCCAAGCGCGAAAGCAACTGCTCAACGGAGCTTAATTCGGGGCTGTTCCTTGCTTCGCTTCAGCGCGGAGATATCAAGGGCTTTTTCTTCGGTCATGACCATCTGATTGACCTGCAGGGCGAATACTGCGGAATCACAATGGCGTGCGACGCGGCGCTCGGCTACAATATGTCGGCGCACGACGACCTCAGGGGCGGCAGAGTAATCGACCTGTACGAAGACGGCGGACTTGAAACATACATGATTAAGCTTATCGATATTCTCGGCAGAAGCGCCATGCGCGACGAGGACTATTTTGAAGGCGGATGCCGCTATCACATCAGAACGCTGTAAGGAGGAACCGCGATGTACGACGATATACTTTTCAACATTGTTGATGAAATTGACCACTTTACTCTGCGCTACCGTCAGAAAGGCATTTTTGAATGTGACAAAGCAAACCGCATGATAAGAAAATACAGCGCATATTATCCCGAGGCAGCCGCACTGAAGCTGAAGGTCAGAACCAACGAAGAGCTTAAGGCTGAACCCGTCGGAGAGCTTTATGACGATTTAATAAAGCTCAGAACAGTATTACTTGACAAAAGCGGGCTGAAATAAAATGAAAAATATTGCCAACATAATCAACTTTGTCCGTGCGTGTGAGCCGAGGGTAAAGGATGACAGCTTCCTTTTTGAGACAACCAAAAAAGAACTTGAGCTTTGTGCGCGGTACGGCTTTAAATCCACCGTTCTTTTTCAGTACGATGCGCTGATTGACAGCAGATATACTGACCTTGTCAATAAGCATAAGGAGCTTGTCGAGGTCGGGCTGTGGTTTGAGGTTGTCGAGCCGCTGTGCAGGGACTGCGGAATTGAATGGCACGGAAGATTCCCGTGGGACTGGCACAATGATGTCGGTTTTCTGATCGGCTATATGCCCGAACAGCGCAGGGTTTTAATTGATAAAGCCTTCGAAAAATTCAGAGAGATTTTCGGATATTATCCTGCCGTGGCAGGCTCATGGCACATCGACGCCTTTTCTCTCAGATACATGAAAGAAAAGTATAATATCATCGCCTCCTGCAACTGCAAGGAGCAGTGCCTTACCGACGGCTACACAATGTGGGGCGGAATATACAACGGAGCGTATTACCCGTCGAAGCTCAATATGCTCTGCCCTGCTCAGACAAAGGGAAATCAGATTGATGTTCCCGTTTTCCGAATGCTCGGCGCCGACCCGATTCATCAGTATGATTTAGGACTCGGCAACCCCGACAAGGCTCAGCATGTCATCTCACTTGAACCCGTCTACGGCAACGCAGGCGCAGACCCCGACTGGGTCAGATGGTATCTGAAAGAGAATTTCAACGAAAAAAATCTCGGTTTTTCCTATACTCAGCTCGGGCAGGAAAACTCCTTCGGCTGGGACAGTATTTCAAAGGGTCTGCCCATGCAGTTTGAACAGCTCAATGAAAAAATAAAGTGTGGAGAAATTGAGTTGCTTACTCTCGGCGAGGCAGGAAAACGGTACGCCGGAAAATTCGGTACCACACCTGTTCAGTCAATATGCATTGACAGCGATTATTCCGTGGAAAATTATAAAACACTGTGGTATTACAGCCGTTTTTACAGGGCAAACACGCTTTATCAGAACGGTATGCTCTGGATAAGAGACTTATATATTTTCAACGAAAGGTTTGCGGAAAAATTCCTTACGGAAAGGGAAGCAACTCATAACTGCGAATATTTCAATCTGCCTGTCATGGACGGATTCATGTTCAGCAGAGAACAAAAGCGCGCAGGAATTTACTTCTGCAAGAACGGAGAAAAAATCAGCCTTGAAGGCGAATATTCGAGCCGGAAAACCGATAAAAATTCCGCAGAAATTTCGGTCGGAAACAAAATAAAAATCACATTCACCGAAGACAGAATTTCAGTAAAATGTGATGACGGATTTACAATGAATTTTGAATGCGCGGAATGTGAGCTTCCGTACAGAAAAGCCAAAGGAAGAAAGCTGAACATGAGCTTCAGAAATTTTGAGTACACGTTGAATCTTGAAAAAGGACTTTTCTGTCAGAACGGAGGCACGCTTTCAATCGTGCCTGAAAACCGGGAGATAGTTATCAGATTCTGATATATAACAAGCGAAAAGAGGAGCCTAAGCTCCTCTTTTTCATCTCTTTATATTTTTCCTGTTGCGATTTTCAGTATTACCAATGCGTCATATGATGTATGCTCTCCGTCAAAATCAAGGTCCGCACGGACAGCTTCGCCCTCGTCGGGTATCTTCTGTTCGGTTGAGAACTGAAGAACAAGAAGCGCGTCATATGAGTTAATCATGCCGTCAAGGTTAACATCGCCGATTCTGACAGTGGAGATATTTTCACCCGTCACGGTTCCGTCAACGGAAACCGCATAATCCTTTCCTGTGTCAACCTCGCCTGTCCAGATAACAAATCCGTTCTTTTCAACACCCTCAAGTTCGACTGTTTCATCATCCGAAACAAGAGAAACATTTTTAACGGAGGCGTCTGTTATCTTTTTAATCTGAGTCTTTGCGTTATAATCAAACTCGGTGTATTCCGCAGCAAATTCTCTGCCTTTCTCAACGGGTTCGCGAACATAGATATCATATGAAGCGTAATCGAACCGGATTCCGTCCTTAAGATAGCTGAGTGTAACAGTGTGCTTGCCGGGAGTGTCAAAAGCAAACGAAAGCGTCTGTCCGTTTTCGGTATCCGCACACTCCGCGTCAATTATTTCTCCGTTTTCGGAAAGTCCGATTTCGGAAATGCCCGAGCTGAACTCAGCTCCTAACGTAAATGTCTCGCCGCAGTATGCATAATTCGGACATGAAACCTTCTTTATCGGTTTAAGTGAATTGAAAATATAATCCGTGCTTATCTGCTTGCTCTTAACCGCAGGTGTTCCGGGATAAGCCGCACGCATGATATAACTGTCGCTTGACGCCGAAAACTTATGATTGATTGTCCACAGCTCATATGAGCCGACGGTCTTGATGCTGATAACGCTTACCGTATCTCTTGCATAGCTTGCCGTGCCGCCCGCCGAATATTCAAAAACAACTCTTCTGGGCGCAAATCTTGAAACAACAACAACGTTGTCCTTTGCGTCATTTCGCATCGCGCCGTCTGAATAACAGTCAAAAACAGATATTTCAGGGTCGCTTACATAGGTGCTGAGAGCCTTCTGAGCAGCCGTAAGCGCATCCGCGTTTGCGACTCTTCCCTTGGCCGCCGAGCTGAGTGCGTCATAGGCAACCTTGGCTTCAAAATAGCATTTTGTAAACATCGGGTCACTGCATTCAGCCGGTATTGCCGAAATCATCTGAGCAACCTCGTCAGAGTTTTCACGGGGTGAAACCGTAAGCTTAAGCTCGGTTCTGGCATTTTCGTACATAAACACGGCATAAACGCTGCCTATCTTATCGGTAACCCTGTCATAACAGAAAAACTGTGTTCCGAGTGCATCCTTCGTATATGTGTAAACCGCGTCGGGAACAACCGCTTCCGTTGTTCCGTCGCTGTATGCCGCCGTAAGCTCAAGTCCCGTAAGGTCAAGCGCCTCGCCCGCGTTATATGTCATCTTTTCGGGCTTTACGGTAACCGTAAGCGACTGCACATAACGTTCGCCTGAAATATAGTTGCCGCGTAAGACCTTTCCGTCTCCGTCGTATGAAATTACAGTATATACCGCATCGCTGTCGGCGGGCTCAAGAGCTATGCTCATTTCAGCCTCCGGAGCCTCGATTTCCTTATAAAGAACTCCGTCTGCAAAAATTTTTGCCTCTGCGGGAACGGCCGCAAAGCCGATATCAAGCGTATCTCCGCTGAGTGAAAGTGAAATATCGGACGAATTGATTGCCGCTGTTTTTGAGTTAACTGAATTGATTGTGCTGTCAAGCGTAAGAAGCTGCTGGTCAAGCCAGTTCATTTTTGTCTGGAATCTCCACTTGAAATCAAGTGCGTTTTCCTTCGACGGAATGCTGTTTTTCCAGATTTTATCGTCATGCGCCGACGGAACAGCTATTTTTTCTATCGCCGTATCTATATCTCCGCCCTCTCTGACAACATCGGCAAAGGCAGTGTATCTGTATTCAAAATAGATTTTTCTGAATTCCTGCATAAAAACGGGGTCGGAAAGCATTCTCTTAATCCATGCTTTTCTTGCCGTTGTCCAGTTATTGAAGGAAGAAACAACCGTATAGTCCATATCCCATACAGGACCGAAAACAAGCTTGCCGTCAATATCCTTGCTTATATAAGTGCTGTTAAGTCCGAAATCGTAGTTTTCAAAAATCTCATTGAGAAGAACGCCCTTCGCGAATGACTCAACATCAATGAAATCCGTATACCGCATTGTCTTTCCGTCATATTCCGTACAGAAGTCATCGGCGAACAGCGCTGTTTCAAACGCGATATAATAGTCCTTTATATAATTGAACATATCCGTTCCTATACCTTCGGGCTTGCTTATGGCTACATTGGCATTGGACGGTGTTTTGAAATTCAGCGCCGTTTCATGCCAGTCAACTTCGATAAGATATCCTCCGTTGATTGACGGCACCTCATAATAATCGGAAACGGTAAACGTATTGCCCTTGTATGTAACAGTGTCCCTTGTGACCCAGTTCATATCATCCGTCATAATATCGATAAGCTCGTCGCGCTCATCCTTTGTCATTATGTCGGTATTCTTCTTATATATGGCCTTTGCCGCATCCTCGGCAATGCCGTCCCAGTCGGTAATCTCAACACGGCCGTCGTCAACTCTGACATGCTCACAGAGCTGATATAAACCAACTGATTTACCGTTGAGAACAAGGTCAACCCATACGCAGCTCTGATTCTGAAGACCCATATCATCGGCAGCCTTGTAGGAAACATCGTTCCTCATGTTGCTGTTATCATACGGATTGGAAAGAAGAACCCAGTGCTTGTTTTTGCCCATTCCGAAAAGGTCGGCTTTTGAGTCAAGCTTAAGCTTATAAGGCTTTTTCTGTGCGTCCCATGTTGTGTTGCCTCTGCCCTTTATCTGAGTTTTTCCGTCATAAAGAACCGAGGAATCGCTATATTCGCTGTTGCCCTGAATAACCATATAGGCGTCAAGCTGTTTGTCCTTGCTGACAATCGGCTGGCGGTCCTCAACCTCAATATAAACAACAGGGAGAGGGCTGATGAACATGCTCTTTTCGCCTATAAGCTCACAGTCGGCATCATAAATCTTAACCGTAAGCATCTTTTCATAATCGCCCTCAGAGGGAACATATGAGTCCGTAAAATCATTGATCTGCACATTATCAATGAACCACTTGTAAAAAAGCTCTCCGCTGTCATATCCCTCAATGACTGCCTTGATTTCCCTGCCTGCCTCGGCATACGGCACGCTGAAGCTGACCTCACCGTAATCCGGTTCGGACGCAATAAAATCATTATAGCCCGCGGTAGCCAGTGTTTCCTCATTGTCAACGGCAAAGCTTCCGGTACAGAGCGTACCTAACAGAATAAGTGCTGTGAGAAAAACGGAAACAAATCTTTTCATTTTTAATCACTCCGAATAAAATATAACATTATAATTATATCATAGAAAGAAATAAAGTCAAATAAGAAAAAGACGGCAGAATTGCAGAATCTGCCGTCTTAAAATCAGTTTTATACTGTCATTTTACCTATATTGCTCATTTATGATAAAGCTTTTTGGTCTGATATACCGGCTCGCAGGTAATATTTACACCGAGCTTCTTGAACAGAGTTTCGTCTGTCGCCGCAAGAATAACCGTAGCGTGAGCCTCCATACCCTTGAGCTTGGGCAGCTGCTGCATTGCAAGCTCGGCAAGCGGATTGGTAGCCGCGGAAACCGAAAGAGCAATAAGCACCTCGTCAATATGAAGTCTCGGATTGCTGTTGCCGATATATTTTACCTTCATTTCCTGAACAGGCTCAATAACCGCAGGGGAAATAAGGTGCATATTCTCGTTTATGCCCGCAAGAGCCTTGATTGCGTTAAGCACCGCCGCGGCACTTGCGCCCATGAGAGCGGAGGTTTTGCCCGTAACAAGTCTGTCCTCGCCGATTTCGATTGCAACGGCAGGGCCGTCCGTTTCCTCGGCTTTTTTAAGCGAGGCCGCAATAACGGGACGCTCGTCAAGCGAAATACCTGTCTGCTTCATAATGAGCTTGATTTTATTCACGCTTTCCTGACTGCCGAGGCCCTTCTTGACCGCGCATTTTTCAGCGTAATAACGGCGTATAATCTCCTGTCTTGAAGCGGCGCGGCAGGCCTCGTCATCAATGATGCAGTTGCCCGCCATATTAACGCCCATATCCGTGGGTGATTTGTAAAGACATTCGCCGTAAATCTGTTCAAGCGTAGCCGCAAGAACAGGGAAAATTTCAACATCGCGGTTGTAGTTGACCGTTGTCTGACCGTAGGCCTCAAGATGGAACGGGTCAATCATGTTGACATCGTCAAGGTCCGCCGTAGCCGCCTCATATGCGAGGTTTACGGGATGCTTGAGAGGAAGGTTCCATATCGGGAAGGTTTCAAACTTGGCATAGCCCGCGCTTACTCCGCGCTTATGCTCGTGATAAAGCTGTGAAAGGCAGGTTGCCATTTTTCCGCTGCCGGGACCCGGTGCGGTTATAACAACAAGCGAGCGGGTAGTTTCGATATATTCGTTCTTGCCGAAGCCCTCGTCGCTGACTATCTTTTCAACATCTGACGGATAGCCGTCAATCGGATAGTGATGATAATACTTTATTCCGAGAGCCTCAAGACGCTTACAGAAGGCGTCTGCGGCAGGCTGACCCTGATAGCGCGTCATAACAACGCTGCCGACATAAAGACCGATGCTGCTGAACGCGTCAATAAGCCTTAAAACATCGAGGTCATATGTGATGCCGAGGTCGCCGCGGACTTTATTCTTTTCTATATCAGCCGCATTGATGACAATAACAATCTCAGCCTGGTCCTTAAGCTGCAGGAGCATTTTCACCTTGCTGTCGGGAGCAAATCCGGGAAGAACGCGGGAAGCATGAAAGTCGTCAAAAAGCTTGCCGCCGAATTCAAGATAGAGCTTGCCGCCGAAAAGATTAATGCGCTCCTTGATATGCTCCGACTGCATATTCAAGTACTTTTCGTTATCAAATCCTGTTTTTTTCACGGAAATGCACCTCCAGAACAAAAATCCAGATTATTATAATACTAACAGCGGAAAATTACAACACAAAACAGCAAAAAATAACTGATTTTATTTGACGAAATGTAATATAAAGTTTATAATGATTTATAAATCATTCTGGGAGGTATCGCCTTGAACAGAGAACTTGAAAAATGGGAAAATCCTTTTATCTTTAACGAGAACAAGCTTGACGGTCACAATCTCGCCCTGCCCTTTGATTCGTCGGACGAGGTTTGCTTTGATAAATCAAAATATAAAATGAGCCTGAACGGAAAATGGAAGTTTTTCTGGCAGATGGGTGTTGAAAATCAGCCGTTTGAATTTGAAAAGGAAGGCTTCAACGATTTTCTCTGGGATGATATTACAGTCCCGGGTACATGGCAGACGCAGGGCTTCGGCAAGCCGATTTATATCTGCTCCTTCATGCCGACGCAGGTTTCAACCGTTAAAAGCGAAATTCCGAAGGTCAGCCATAAAAACAACGAAATCGGCTTTTACCGCCGCAGATTCACTCTGCCCGATAACTTTGAAGGCAGACGGCTTATTCTGCATTTCGGTGCTGCAAAGGCCGCGCTTTATGTTTATCTTAACGGCGAATATGTCGGCTACTCTCAGGGTTCAATGACTCCTGCGGAATTTGATATCACCGACCTTGTAAAGGACGGAGAAAACATGCTTGCCGCAAAGGTTATGCGCTTCAGCGACGCAACATATATCGAAAATCAGGACATGTGGAATCTTTCGGGAATTTACCGCGAGGTTTACATCGTTGCCGAGCCAAAAATCACAATTGAGGATATGTATGCCGCCGCGACGCTTGATGAAACGCTGACAGACGGTCTGCTCGATTTGCAGGTCACGCTCAGCGGGGAAGCGGAGGTCACCTGCAAGGTTACGCTTGACGGCAAACAGATTTTCAAAGAAAAGGTCAGCGAAAAAGTTTTCCATATCAATCATACAGTTAAAAATGTCCGCAGATGGTCGGCAGAGCAGCCCGAGCTTTACACGCTCTGCGTCATGCTTTATTCGGGCAGAAAATGCATAGTTAAAAAGCAGATTCGAATCGGCTTCAAAAAGGTTGAAATCAGAGGCAACGTTTTCTATATCAACGGACAGAATGTCATTATCAAGGGCGTTAACCGTCACGATTTCAATCCCGAAACAGGCTGGGCAGTCCCCCATGAAATGCATTACAAAGACCTGTATCTTATGAAGCAGGCAAATATAAACGCAATCCGTACAAGCCACTATCCGAATGACCCGTTTTTCTATGAGCTTTGCGATGAGCTTGGCTTCTATGTCATGGACGAATGCGATGTTGAAAGCCACGGCGTAAGAAGAAAGAATGTCCCGGGCGATAATCCGCTGTGGACAAACGCGGTTGTTGACCGCGCGCAGCGTATGGTTATGCGTGACAGAAGCCATGCCTGCGTCTGCTTCTGGTCGCTCGGCAACGAGGCCGGCGACGGCACAAACTTCGCGCGAATGAAGGAAGCGATTCTCGAACTGAGTAATCTCTATCCCATTCACTATGAGGGCGACTTTGACCTTACAAAATCCGACTTTATCAGCCGCATGTATCCGACTGAGGGCATAGTTAAAAAGCTTGTAAATCAGCAGGCAATCAAGACAAACGTGATTGATAACGTTATCAATCAGCTTGCAGCCGACAACAAGCCCGTTCCTGCCGAAAAATACGCCGACCACCCCGTTATCTACTGTGAATTTGCTCACAGCATGGAAAACAGCCTCGGCAATTTCAAGGAATATGTTGACGATTTTGAAAAATATCCGCACATGACCGGCGGCTTCATCTGGGACTATGTTGACCAGGCCTATAAGGTAACCGAAAACGGCGAAACAAAATGGCTCTACGGCGGCGATTTTAAGGAAGGTAAGACAAGCTATTACTTCTGCGCAAACGGAATCATCGGTGCAGACCGTGTCCCACACCCTGCGTACTATGAGGTAAAGCAGGTTTACTCAAACATCTGCGCCGAGGAATATGAGCTTTATTCACGGCGATTTACCGTAAAGAACAAGAACTATTTCACTCCGCTTGACTATTGCTACATCAGATGGGATATTTCAAAAAACGGCGAGGCAGTCGAAAGCGGCACGCTCAGCACTGACGGCATTGCTCCGCAGACGGAAAAAATCATCACTGTTCCGTATACTCAGAATTTCGGCGATGGCGAATACATTCTCACGCTTTCATACCGCTTCAAGGAAGCAAATGAATGGCACGAAAAGGACGAAGAAATCAGCTTCAGTCAGTTCACGGTTTCGGATAAAAAGCCTCAGCCCGCAAAGGCTGAAAGAAATGTAAAAATGCTGACAAGAAACGGAGAGCATACAATTATCGCCGGCGGCACTACGGCGCTTGTGAAGAACAACCGCATCGTAAGCATAGATTTCGGAAACGGAAATATCTTAAGCGGCGACAGCTTCAGACCGAACTTCTTCCGCGCGCTGACGGACAACGACAGAAATTATTTCAACTTCTATCCTCAGCTGAGGCGCCTCAATCCCCTTTACACATGGGACTGGGTAAGCCGTCTTGTAACACCGGCCTCGATTTCCGTCGGAAAATTCTGCGGTTCATCGGTTGTCGTCAGATATAAATGGTTCAGCCCTCTTACAATGAACCTCGTTACCGAATTTATCTTCAACGCCGACGGAAGCGTTGACATCAGTCAGGACATGACAGGTCTTGTGCTTCCGATGCTTAAGGCAGGCGCAAGAGTGGGAATCAGCAGGGATTTCTGCAATGTAAAATGGTACGGCAGAGGTCCGCATGAGGCATACTGCGACAGAAAGCGCGGTCAGAAAATCGGCATTTACGAAATGAGCATAGCCGACCTTGAACACCGCTATATGCGTCCGCAGGAAAACGGCAACCGCACTGATATCCGCCGTGTTGAAATCACGGATAAAAACGGAAACGGTTTCTCGGTAAGCTCAGACGCGGCCTTTGATTTCAGCATTCACCCGTATTCGCAGGAAAAGCTTGAAAAGGCAAAGCACCTGTACGAGCTTCAGGAGGACAGCTTCCTCACGCTCAACATTGACCACCGTCAGAGAGGCGTCGGCGGCGATATGCCCGGCGCGGCGTTCCTGCATAAGGAGTACAAGCTCAAAAGCGGAACGTATTCGTATCATGTAAGACTTGAAAAAATCGGCAAATAACTTTCACTCCGCTGCCTGCAAGGGTCAGCGGAGCATTTTTTGTAACAAATTACACAAAAATGTCGATTTTTTTGTAAGGAACGTTTGAACAAAATAATCAAATCCGCTTGCATTTTATGTCTTCGTTTGGTAAAATATATAATGTATTAATATAATTCAGGGAGGTATGTCTATGGGCAGAAAATCACCCGATACTCAGCAGAATGCCAACGATGTTCCGGTTTATCTGTTCCACCAGGGAAAAAATGCGAAAGCATATCAGTTTCTCGGTGCGCACAGAGTTGACGGAACGGACAGCGTTGTTTTTCGCGTATGGGCACCTCACGCAGTATCGGTAAGCGCGGTCGGTGATTTCAACGGATGGAATCCCGATATCACGCCGATGTACAGGCTGTCCGACGGAGCGATATGGGAATGCGCTGTCGACGGAATAAAGCAGTTCGATACCTATAAATTCTGCATTACCGCAGCAGACGGGCGCAGGCTTTTCAAGGCTGACCCGTACGGCTTCCATACAGAAACGCGTCCCGATACAGCTTCAAAATTTTACGATATCGAGGGCTACGACTGGCACGATGCGCAATGGCTGAAAAAGCGGAAAGCCACTTCGGCTTACGACAGCCCGATGAATATTTATGAGGTTCACGCAGGCTCATGGAAAATGCATGAGGACGGAAATTTTTATTCATACCGTCAGCTTGCGGACGAGCTGACAGAATATGTCAGGGAAATGGGATATACTCACATTGAGCTGCTCCCCGTTCTGGAGCATCCGTTTGACGGCTCATGGGGTTATCAGGTTACGGGTTATTTCGCCCCGACTTCCCGCTACGGCGAGCCGAAGGACTTTATGTACTTTGTGGATAAGTGCCACGAAAACGGCATCGGCGTTATTCTCGACTGGGTCCCCGCTCATTTTCCGAAGGATGCCCACGGACTGTATGAGTTCGACGGTCAGCCGCTTTACGAATATGAGGACATGATGAAGGGCGAGCATCTGCAGTGGGGTACAAGAGTTTTTGACTACAGCAAAAACGAGGTCAGAAGCTTTCTCACCTCAAGCGCGATGTTCTGGCTTGAAAAATATCATGTTGACGGTCTGCGCGTTGATGCGGTCGCGTCCATGCTCTACCTTGATTACTGCCGTGAGAACGGTCAGTGGCGGCCGAACAGAAACGGCGGTCACGAAAATCTTGAGGCCATAGAATTTATTCAGAATCTGAATATTTCGATTTTCCGCGAATACGGCGATGTCCTTATGCTTGCCGAGGAAAGCACGGCGTGGCCTCTTGTTACAAAGCCCGTGTGTGACGGCGGTCTCGGCTTCAACTTCAAATGGAACATGGGCTGGATGAACGACTGTCTGAAATATTTCTCGCTTGACGGCATTCACCGCAAATATAATCACAACAATCTGACATTTTCCTTCTTCTACGCTTTTTCGGAGAACTTTGTTCTGCCTATTTCGCATGACGAGGTTGTCCACGGCAAATGCTCGCTGATAAACAAGATGCCGGGCAGCTATGAGGAAAAATTTGCGGGTCTGCGCTCATTTGTCGGCTACATGATGGCTCATCCGGGCAAGAAGCTGATGTTCATGGGTTCGGAATTCGGTCAGTTTATCGAGTGGAATTACAAGCAGGGACTTGACTGGCTGCTGCTCGACTACGATATGCACCGCAAAATGCAGTATTTCAGCAAAACAATAAATAAGCTGTATGCTGAAACGCCTGCGCTGTGGCAGATTGATTACGACTGGAGCGGCTTCAGCTGGATAAGCAACGACGACATTGACAATTCCGTTATCGCTTTCAGACGGATTGATAAGGACGGAAGAGAAATCGTCGCGGTCTGCAACTTCACTCCCGTTGAGCGGACAAACTACCGTATCGGCGTTCCGCGCGCAGGAAGCTACAAGGTTCTGCTGAACACCGACAGCGAGGACTTCGGCGGCATAGGCAGAGGTACGGAGGGCAGTGTAAGAAGTCAGAAAATCCCCATGCACGGCTTTGACAGCAGCATTTCCCTCAATCTTGCAGGATTGAGCGTTTTATACCTCAGAGTTCCAGCAAAACGTGCGGCAAAAAACAGGAATACAAAATAAAAAACAATAAAATCCGGTGTGGGTGTTCCACCCTCACCTGTTCACTATTCATTATTACTTATTAACTATTATAAAGGAGGCAGCGTAATGTCACGCAAGCACGAATGTATTGCCATGCTCCTTGCAGGCGGTCAGGGAAGCAGACTCGGCATTCTGACAAAAAATATCGCCAAACCTGCCGTACCCTACGGCGGCAAATACCGTATTATCGACTTTCCCCTTTCAAACTGTGTAAATTCCAATATTTACACAGTAGGCGTACTGACTCAGTATCAGCCCCTTGAGCTTAACGATTATATCGGAAACGGCTCGGCATGGGACCTTGACAGAGCGGACGGCGGCGTTCACATTCTTTCGCCCTATCAGCAGATAAAGGGTACGGAATGGTACAAGGGCACGGCAAACGCAATTTATCAGAACATCAATTTCATCGACAGATACAACCCCGAATATGTTCTTATTCTTTCCGGCGACCATATCTACAAGATGGATTATTCAAAGATGCTCAGTTTCCACAAGGAAAAAGAAGCTGACTGTACAATAGCAATGCTTGAGGTTCCGTGGGAAGAGGCTTCCCGTTTCGGTCTTATGCTTGTCAACGACGACGGCTCAATCTCCGAGTTTGAGGAGAAGCCGAAGAATCCCCGTTCAAACAAGGCTTCGATGGGCGTATATGTTTTCACATGGGAAAAGCTTCGTCAGTATCTTCTTGACGACGAGGCAAATCCGAATTCAAGCAACGACTTCGGCAAGGATGTTATTCCCGCGATGCACAGCGCGGGCGAGAGAATGTTCGCCTACGCTTTCGACGGTTACTGGAAGGATGTTGGAACAATCGACAGCCTCTGGGAGGCAAACCTTGACCTGCTCAATCCTCAGGTTGACCTCGACCTCACCGATTCAGGCTGGAAAATCTATTCCAAGAATCCCGTTACCTGTCCTCACTATGTTGCCGACAGCGCAAAGGTTCAGAATTCCATGATTGCCGAGGGCTGCGAAATCGCAGGCGAGGTTGATTTCTCCGTCCTGTTTGCGAATGTTACGGTTGAAAAGGGTGCGGTTGTACGCGATTCAATCATCATGCCCGGCAGCACTGTTAAGTCAGGCGCCGTTGTTCAGTATGCAATTGTTGCCGAAAACGCGGTTATTGAAAACGATGCAAAGGTCGGCAAGCGTCCCGAGGAAATGTCCAACAAGGACGAATGGGGCGTTGCTGTTGTCGGCGCAGGCGTAACGGTCGGCAAGGGCGCAGAGGTTGCACCCAAGGCAATGATCGGCGAAGATGTAAAGGAGGCAAAATAATGAGAGCGAACAACGTACTCGGATTGATTTTTTCCAATACATTTGACCATTATCTCAACGAGCTTACCGCAATGCGTTCCATGGGCTCCGTGCCCTACGGCGGACGTTACAGGCTGATTGACTTCCAGCTTTCCGCAATGGTAAACAGCGGCCTCGGCAAAGTCGGCATTATCACAAAGAGCAACTATCAGTCCCTCATGGACCACGTCGGGCACGGACGTG
>JAZUDP010000105.1:0-9765 GCA_045639705.1 Acutalibacteraceae bacterium | reverse complement strand
AGATAAAGGCAGATACCGAAAAGGTGAAAGGGTGTGGAGCCGATGTATAACTCATGGGACGAGCTTAAATGTGACTGCTCATGCTGTCAGAAATGCGGACTGGGCGCAACAAGAACAAATCTTGTTTTCGGCATAGGCAACGAAAACGCCGAGGTGCTTTTCATCGGTGAGGGGCCGGGTGAACAGGAGGATTTAAAGGGTGAACCCTTTGTAGGAAGAAGCGGTCAGCTCCTTGACAAATACCTTGACGCTATCGGACTTGACAGGCGAAAAAACATCTACATAGCCAACATGGTAAAATGCCGTCCGCCTCAGAATCGTGACCCTCAGCCTGCGGAGCAGGATGCCTGCATAGGCTGGCTGCGTGAGCAGGTGCGGCTGATGAAGCCGAAAATCATTGTCTGCGTGGGCAGAATTTCAGCTCAGCGGCTTATCGGGCAGGACTTCAAGGTAACAAAACAGCACGGCGAGTTTATAGAGAAAAACGGCGTGCTTATGATGGGCACATTCCACCCTGCGGCACTTCTCAGAAATCCGAATCAGAAACCGCAGGCACTTGAGGATTTCCTCAGGCTCAGAGACAAAATCAATGAGGTGTGCGACCACACTTATTGATATAAATTAAAGGAGACACAATTATGAAAAAATTTATTTCCGTTCTTCTTTGCCTTGCTATCGTTTTTGCTATGACAGCAACATTCGCAAGCGCAAATCAGGACACCAAACTCAGATTCAACAATGACGGCAAGTTCAAAATCATGCAGGTTGCGGATATGCAGGATGACGAAATTCTCGCAGGTCTTGTAAAGAGCTTCCTTAAAAAAGCAATTGAAGAAGAAAAGCCTGACCTTATTGTTCTCACAGGCGACAACACAGCGGGCTACGCCTGTAAGGTAGGCATCAAGGCAATCGACGACGCTCTTTCAAAGCAGGCTGTTAAACAGTTCATGTCAATCTTTGAGGACGCGGGCGTTCCCGTTGCCATGGTTTACGGCAACCATGACGACGACGATACCAAGACAACAAAGGAAGACCTCATGGCAATGTATCAGAAATATGACTGCTTTATCGGTTATGATGCAGAGCCCGAGCTTTACGGCTGCGGCACATACAATGTTCCGATTTATTCCTCAGACGGAAGCGATACGATGAAATTCAATCTCTGGATGTTTGACTCGAATACCTACGATGAGGAAAAGGGCGGCTACGACTACGTTCATCCCGACCAGATTGCATGGTACGAGAAGACAGAAGCGGCTCTTACAGAGGCTAACGGCGGCACTCCCGTTCCGTCAATGCTTTTCCAGCACATCATTGTTGACGAAATCTGGGACTGCCTTGAGGAGTGCAACCCCGGGGACGAGGGCGCATGGACATTTGACCACGGCACATACAGAATCAAGCCCGAGCTTCAGAAGGGCGGTAATTTCAAAGAGTGGCCCTGCCCGGGTACACAGGAGAGCCTTCAGTTTGAATCCGTTAAGGAAAACGGCAACTGCCTTGCAATGTTCTTCGGCCATGACCATAACAACAGCTTTGAAATCGAATACCAGGGCATTGATATCGTTGCCACTCCTGGCTTCACATGTCAGAGCTATTCGAACGAGGACAGAGGCTTCCGTATTATAGAGCTTGACGAAAACGACCTTTCAACATATGATACACATACTATTCACTGGCAGGATTACTATGCTGACAGCAAGCTTGCAATGTATCAGTACAACATGAATGCAGGCGAATTAGGCGGCTGGGAGAACTTCAAGAACGGATTTATGTATGTTCTTCTTTTCCCGATTAAGCTTCTGTTCGGTTATATATTTTGAATTTTGAAAAAGAGTGTCTTCGGACGCTCTTTTTTTTACTTAAATTACTGTACTTTTTATCAATTTGTGGTAAAATATACTTTAAAGCATTATCGTGAGGTGATTAATATGTTTGATGCATTGAAAATAAAAAACGAATGCGTGGCATGGATACGCGATTTCTTTGAGAATAACGGTAAGGGCTGCAATGCCGTCGTAGGTATTTCGGGCGGCAAGGACAGCTCAATTGTAGCCGCACTCTGCGTTGAGGCTCTCGGTAAGGACAGGGTAATCGGCGTGCTTATGCCCTGCGGCGAGCAGGCGGATATAGACATGGCAAAGCTCCTCGTCGAGCATCTCGGAATCAGGCACTATATTATAAATATTAAGGACGCGGTTGAGGGACTTAAGAAGAATTTTCCCTTTGAGCTTTCAAATCAGAGCGTTGTAAATCTTCCGCCGAGAATCAGAATGTCAACCCTTTATGCTGTTTCTCAGTCGCACAACGGACGCGTTGCCAACACCTGCAATCTTTCCGAGGACTGGGTCGGCTATTCCACTCGCTACGGCGATTCTGTAGGAGATTTCAGCCCCTGCTCCTTCCTCACCGTCCATGAAATGAGACAGATAGGCAGACTTCTCGGACTTCCCGATGTCCTTGTTGACAAGGTTCCGATTGACGGCCTCAGCGGCAAGACGGACGAGGATAATCTCGGCTTTACCTATGACGAGCTTGACCGCTATATCAGAACGGGCGAGATTGAAAATGCGGAGCATAAGGAAAGAATCGACTATCTTCACAGAATAAATCAGTTTAAATTACAGCTTATGCCTGTATTCAAACCCGATTTCGACTGATTGCGGGAGGAAGCCATGAGTAAAAAAGCTTACAGCCTCGGTATTATGGTGGGCAGATTTCAGACGCTTCACACGGGACATCAGTACATGATTGACAAGGCTGTTGAAATCTGCGATGAGGTGGGCATTTTCATCGGCTCGTCGCAGGAGTCGGGGACAAGCAAAAATCCTTTTTCATACGAAACAAGGGAGAAGCTGCTTAAGGCGATTTACGGCGACAGAATACATGTTTATCCGCTTCCCGATATCGGCGTCGGCAACAATTCAAAATGGGGCGACTATGTTCTTGAAAATGTAAAAAAGCGTTTCGGCAGAAATCCCGACCTGCTTGTTTCGGGCAGGGAGGAGCGCAGGCTTGACTGGTTTGACAGTGCGGAGGGCCTGAGCATATCCGAGCTTTATGTGCCTAAAACAATAGAGATTTCCGCTTCGCAGATGCGTCAGTTCTTTATTGACGGCAATTCTGAGGAATGGAAAAAATATACAGACCCGAAAATATGGGGCTGTTACGAGCAGCTCAGAAACGCTGTTCTTGAATCAAAAGACAATACGGATACCGCGAGTATCTGACACAGAAAGGATGAGAAAAATGAGACTTGAACCTATCGTCTTATCGCTTCTTGACACAGACCTTTATAAATTCAACATGGATCAGGTTATTTTCCACAAGCACACCGACCTTATAGGCGAATACTATTTTAAGTGCAGAAACGAAAATGTTGTTTTCACAAAGGAAATGTTTGATGAAATCAATGCTCAGATAGATTATCTCTGCTCTCTCAGATTTACAAAGGAAGAGCTTGATTATCTTCGCTCAATCCGTTTTATCAAGAACGACTATGTTGAGTTTCTCCGTCTCTGGAGACCTATCCGCGAGTATGTGGAAACAGCTCTTTCACCCGAGGGCGAGCTTTCGATTGTTGTAAAAGGACCCCTTTTCTCAGCCATGCAGTTTGAAATCTATCTTCTTGAAATCGTAAATGAAGTTTATTTCAGAATGAAATATGACTACGAGGAACTCAGAGCTTCGGCAAAGGAGCGTCTCGATAAAAAAATTCAGGCATTCAACGAGGGGAAATATACCTTTAAGTTTGCCGAATTCGGCTGCCGCCGCAGACTTTCAAGAGAGTGGGAGGATGTGGTCATCCGCCGCCTTTCAAGAGAGACGAAGAACTGCGTAGGCACATCAAACGTTTATTTCGCCATGAAGTACAATATCAAGCCCATCGGCACATACGCCCATGAGTTTGTTCAGATGTATCAGGGAATCGACTCCATTCCGCTTGCCTATACCAACCACTACGCTATGGGCGACTGGTACGACGAGTACAAGGGCGATAACGGTACCGCTCTTACCGATACAATCACAACCGACCTGTTCCTGCTCGACTTCAACCGTTCCATGGTAAACAACTACACAGGTGTAAGACATGACAGCGGCGACCCGTATGAGTGGGGCGAAAAGATAATAAATCACTATAAGAAATATGATGTTGACCCGCGCACAAAGCAGCTGCTTTTCAGCGACAGCCTTGATTTTGACCGTGCGCAGGCGCTTTACGAACATTTTAAGGACAAGACAAAGGTCTCGTTCGGTATAGGCACATTCTGCTCCAATGATACAGAGGAGGAAGCACTGAATATTGTCATCAAGCTTCAGTATGTCAACGGCAGAGCCGTTGCCAAGCTTTCCGATACAGAGGGCAAATCAATGTGCCGAGATGAGGATTATCTTAATTATCTCAAGAGCGCTGTTGAGTTCAGAATCAACCGCGAAAAAATAAAAATGCAGTAAAATTTACGGAGGAAAACTACATGCAGTTCAAATCGGGACACTACACCTCAGGCAGCTTTCTTCAGAGGAAAAAACATATATTCACAACAGCTGACGGTCTGCTTTCGGATAAAGTCAACTGTCTGCTTATAAACGGCGGCAGGCTTTACGCCGGCACTGACTGCGGTCTCTGTCTGCTTGAGGACGGCAGATTCAGTCCGCTTTTCAGCGAGACTCTCAGCGGAAGCATAAAGGCTTTATCCGTGCTTCATGACGGAAGCGTCGGCGTATGCAGCGGCAATTCACTTTATGTGATAAACGGTGAATCAGTCGGACTTCTCCGTACCTTTGAAGGTGCGGTTCTTGATGTCTGCGACGCAAGAGGCTTCCTCTGGGTGCTTACCGAAAACCGCCTTATCTGCACTGATTACACATGCGGGAAAGACGATATAAACCGTCCGCTTGAGGGCGGCGCAGGCGTCAGCTTTGCCGTTAATGAGAAAAACGTTTATGTCGCAACTGAGGAGTTTATCAGCATCATTCACGGCAAGCGCAAGGAATGGAAAAATATTGTTCCGCGCTTCAGCACAATGCCGAAGGAAAGAATAAATTCGCTCTGCTTCGACGATGCGGGCTATCTCTGGCTCGGTACTCAGAGCGGCGCGGCTATCCACGATAACTGCTCGCTGTGGCTTACCTCAGATAAAATACATACGCTTCCGAAAAATGAAATTTTCAAAATCGTCACCGATAAGGCAGGCGGACGCTATTTTGCCTCGGATATCGGCGTAATCTATCAGAAAAACGGCGGGCTCAAATATTTCTCGGCTCACAGATGGGTTCCGTCAAACAATATTAACGATATTGCCGCCGCTGATGACGGAAGCGTTTTCTACGCGGCAACAGACAAGGGTATCTCACAGATAACCGTCTTTGAAACAACCCTTAAGAAAAAGGCTGACGAGTTCGAGGAGAATATGGAAAAGTATCATATCCGCCGCGGCTTCAACGCCGAAAGAACAATTGAAAATTACGACATGGATACAGGATTCGTTTCAATTTCCGACAATGACGGCTCATGGACGGGCTGCTACGTTGCCGCCGAAAGCTTCCGCTATGCCGCAACAGGTGATAAGGAAGCGCTCAGAAAGGCGCGAAGAGGCAAGGATGCGATGCTCCTGCTTCAGAAAATCACCGGCCTTGACGGCTTTACGGCCCGTGCGGTCCGCTATGAGGGCGAAGAGGGCTACGGCGACGGAAACCACGAATGGGTAACGGCTCCCGACGGAAGCTGCGAATGGAAGTGCGAAACCTCAAGCGATGAAATGACAGGTCATTTCTTTGCGCTTTCCATATACTATGACCTCTGTGCAGACGAAGCGGAAAAGGAAGAAATCTGCAAATCTCTCTGCGCAATCACCGACCATATTGTCCGCAACAATTACCGCCTTATTGACCATGACGGTCTGCCGACAACATGGGCATGCTGGAATCCCGCGCTGCTTAACTATGACGACAAATGGTTCTTTGAGCGCGGAATGAATTCTCTTGAGCTGCTTGCGTTTTTCAAAATTTCATATCATATGTCGGGTGATGAAAAATATAACGCGCTTTACAGACAGTTTGTCAGCGAATATCATTATCCGCTGAATGTTGTGCAGCATAAGGTGCGCGACGCTCATGTCTGCCACATTGACGATAATCTCGGATTCCTCGCCATGGCGGCTCTGCTTCGCCTTGAAGAGGACGAGGCTCTCCGCTCACTTTATATGTGCGGCCTTGAGGACCACTGGCAGTATGAGAGAGTTGAAAGACAGCCGCTGTTCTGCTTTATCCATGCCGCCTTCACGGGCAGAGACGCCGATTTGCTTGAGGGTATTCAGTCGCTCCGTGAAATGCCGACGGATTTAATACATTACTGGGCGGAGAACTCAAAGCGCAGGGATATCGTTTACGATACCGAGCAGGAGGAATGGCACGAGCCGGCACAGCCTTTGAATCCGCTGCCCTATGATGAAAGAAACCTTCACCGTCCCGATTCTTCCGTTTTCGAGCTTGACACTGTTGACAGAGGCAGGTCACAGGAGGGTACGCTGTATCTTCTTCCGTACTGGTTTGCCCGTTATTACGGACTTATCAAGGAAGATGAATAATATATAAACAGGGGAGATGTTCCTTATGAAAATCGTATGGTTTTTCCGCAGACTTGTTTCAATCGTTATGACACTTGTAATGGCAATCGGCGTCGGCGTTTATAAAGCGCCCGAACACACCGTGCTTGATGAGGAAGAATGCAGACTGTGCGTAACGGTTCTTTCTGATGTGCATATCGAGGGCAATAACCTGCCGCGATACAACGTTTTCGGTAAAATCCTTAAGGGCGTAAATAAAAACGCCTTCGGCAGTGACGCGGTTGTTTTTCTCGGTGACAATACAATGAACGGTCAGAATATCGAAAGTCTGCTGTTTTACGGCGCAGTCAGAAAAGCAAAGCTTGACAATGTTATCACTGTATGCGGCAATCATGATGTCGGCAACGGAAACGGCGATTACAATGAGCTGCTTGACCGCTTCCTCGGCTACAACAACACAATGCTTAAGGCAGACCTTGACAAGCCTTACTATTATAAAGTTGTTGACGGCTATTATTTCATAGTTCTTGCTCCCGAGGATCTCTGCGTTTCCGAATTTCCGTTTTCAGAGGAACAGCTTGAGTTCCTTGACGAAACGCTTTCAGAAGCGACAGCCGAAGGCAAGCCTGCTTTTGTATGCGCTCATCATCCGTGGTATTACGTTGATGACGGTATATACGATGAGATGGAGGAAACCCTTACAAAATATGAAAATGTTTTCTTCCTTGCGGGTCACACTCATTTCCCGTGCTGCAGGGGCTGGACATTCAATCAGGACGACGGTATAAATGAAGTTAATCTTCCCCGCTGCACAGAACTCGGAGATAATGACAGAGAAATTTATGACGGAACAGGCTGGGGAGTTCAGCTTGAAATCTATGACGGCGAGGTTGTAGGCAGAGTCAGAAATTACTATACAGGCGAGTGGAACGACAGCCTTGAATATCATTATGAGCTTGTTTAAGGAGGATACTATGGCAGATTTTAAACCTCTTGATATTTCAAAGAAAATTCTTGTCACCGGTGCGGCAGGCTTTATCGGCTTCCATCTGAGCCGCCGTCTGCTTTCGCAGGGTGTGACGGTTGTCGGTTATGACAATATCAACGATTATTACGATGTGAACCTCAAATATGCCCGCCTTGACGAACTTGAAAAATTTGAAAAATTTACATTTGTAAAGGGCGACCTTGCGGATAAGGGCGCGGTCGATAAGCTTTTTGCGGAGAATGAATTTGATATTGTTGTTAATCTTGCCGCACAGGCAGGCGTGCGCTATTCGATTGAAAATCCGAAGGCATACATTGATTCAAATATTGTCGGATTTTTCAACATTATCGAAGCGTGCCGGCACAATCCCGTTGAGCATCTGCTCTATGCCTCTTCAAGCTCCGTTTACGGCAATCAGAAAAAAACTCCGTTTTCAACCGACGACGATGTAAGCAAACCGATTTCGCTCTATGCGGCAACCAAGAAGTCAAACGAGCTTATGGCTTACACATACAGTCACCTTTACGGAATTCCGACAACGGGACTTCGCTTTTTCACGGTTTACGGTCCGTTCGGCAGACCCGATATGGCATATTTCGGATTTACAAACAGAATCATGAACGGCGAAAAAATCAAAATTTTCAATAACGGAGATATGTACCGCGATTTCACATATGTTGACGATATAGTGAAGGGTATTGTAAATATGCTCTGCAATCCGCCCGAGGCCGATGAAAACGGCGACAGAGCAACAGTATACAATATCGGCAACAACTCACCCGAAAAGCTGATGTATTTCATCGAAACGCTTGAAAAGCACTTAGGCAGAACTGCGGAAAAGGAATTTCTTCCGATGCAGGCGGGCGATGTGTATCAGACCTATGCCGATGTAACGCCGCTTATTGAAAAATTCGGCTTTAAACCGTCTACAACCATTGACGAGGGACTGAAAAACTTTGTTCAGTGGTATAAAGAATATTATAAAATTGCTGACTGAGGAGGACGCAAAAATGAAAGATATTAATTTCGGAGCATTTCCGACCATGATTACCCCTTACAAGGACGACAATACCGTTGACTATGAGGCGGTAAAAAACATCACAAAATGGTACATTGAGCAGGGCTGTACAGGTATTTTCGCCGTATGTCAGTCAAGCGAAATGGTTTACCTCTCACTTGACGAGGAAATCAGAATTGCAAAGACAGTTCTTGAAACTGTTAAGGAAAGCGGCAAGAATATTTCCGTTGTTGCTTCGGGTCACACCTCCGACAGCATGGAGGAGCAGGCAAGAGAGCTTACTGCTATGGCGGAAACAGGCGTTGACGCTATAGTATGGGTCAGCAACAGACTTGACCTCCACAACGACGGCGACGATGTATGGATTGCAAATGCGGAGAAGCTTCTTTCAATGCTTCCCGAGGATATCGCAATCGGTATCTACGAATGCCCGTTCCCGTACAAGCGTCTTCTTACTCATAAAATTCTTGACTGGTGTATCTCAAAGGGCAGATTCACCTTCATTAAGGATACCTGCTGCGACCCCGATATGCTTGACGACAGACTTGAGCAGATAAAAGGTACAAGCATCAGACTTTACAATGCCAACGGTCAGACGCTTCTTTATACTCTTAAGAACGGCGCCGCAGGCTATTCGGGAATCATGGCAAATTTCACACCCGATATTTATCAGTGGCTTTGCGATAATTTCGACAAGGAACCCGAAAAGGCGCAGAAGGTTCAGAATTTCCTCTGCCTCGACGCGTTTACCGAGAGCCTTGCTTATCCCGTAACAGCCAAGTATCACATGAATAAGGTCGGCGTTCCCATGAGCCTCTGGTCACGCTCACGCGACTGCAAGCAGGTCAACAGATATCAGCAGATGATTGTTGACGACCTTATGGAAGCTGAAGAGGATATCAGAAAGCTTATTAAATAAAAAACAGCAGCAAAAAAGCACTCACAAAAGGGCGGCGCAAGTTAGGGGTAAATCGTCTGAAAACGCATCTTTCAGCGAATAACTGCTTCAAAAGCCGGCAGCATACGTCAGTATGCTGCCCGCTTTTTCATTTTTCTTCATCTGAAATCTGTTGTTTTCAGATACGGAGTAGTTTTGAATGAGATAGAATCAGACTTAGACGCTGCTGACAAAACCGCAGGAATACTCGCGTATTTCAAGGTTTTTCAGCAAGTATAAGGCGATTATAGCCATT
>JAZUDP010000104.1:0-7284 GCA_045639705.1 Acutalibacteraceae bacterium | reverse complement strand
CAAATTGGTATTTGTCGATGTAATTTCAATTATACTGCGTAGGGGCGATTCATGAATCGCCCGTCAAAATCTGCAGTAGTTCTACGGGACATTCGTGAATGTCCCCTACAAGCTTTAATTTAAAAAGGTGTCATTCTGAGCAAAGCGAATAATCTCAGCCTGCCGTTTTTGAGATTCTTCGTCGTTCCTCCTTAGAATGACATTACATGTTCCAACTGCTCGCGCAGGGTAACAGAACTCTGATAACTGCCGACCCGGTGAGGGCGCGGAGGCACTCCGCCAAATTGGTATTTGTCGATGTAATTTCAATCATACTGCGTAGGGGCGATTCATGAATCGCCCGTCAAAATCTGCAGTAATTCTACGGGACATTCGTGAATTTCCCCTACAAGCTTTAATTTAAAAAGGTGTCATTCTGAGCAAAGTGAAGAATCTCCGCCTGCCGTTTTTGAGATTCTTCGTCGCAAGCTCCTCAGAATGACAGTTTGTTAATGTTTACATAAAATAAAAAAGCTCTGCAAAGAGCAGAGCCATGATTGTATACCGTATATAACCGAATCACTTAAAAAGAGTGAAAAGATTTTCAATTACATTAATAATCAGATCGTGTGCGTAGAATATTACTCCGTCACGGTGCATAAGCAATATAAATAAAACAATAAGCGCAATGATAATTTCCAGAATGCGCGCTGTAACATATTTCTTCGAGAGCGTAAAAAGAATATATGTAAATATAAGAACCGCAAAAATTCCGGCAATAATCGTAAGCAGCTTGAAGCTCAGCGGAATGTCGGTTAACGGCATCAGCGTTACTGTATAAACCAGAACTATAATAAACGCAAGTATCGCAAGAATTGTCCCCGCAAAGAATGAACCTATAAGCAGAAGATTGATAAACCGCCTTTCGGACGCGTTGATTGTCTCGGGCGCATGCTCACTGGGTTCAACAATCTTTTCTTTCTTTCCCTCAAAACGCGGACATGCCTTCTCGGGAAGCGCTGTTTCATGATGGTAAAACTTGCAGTAGCCTTTTTCTCCGACCGCCTTCGTAAAAAACTCACAGTCAAAACAGGCGCTTGCTTTTGCTTCACTCATAACAGCTCACCTCCCGGAAGAAATTTTTTCCTTGATAATACTCTAACATTACGGCACTTTTTTGTCAATATTTATATCAAAAACAATCAATACAGAATCAGAAGAACAGCCGCAAGAATTATGCAGAACGCATAATGAAGCTTAACGCTGATAAACGAACCCATTGAATGAATGAGCTTAAATATGTTTTTCGGTCTGCCTTCAAGTCCGTACTGTGCCGCGATGTCGGCAGCGGAGGCGCAGATAAAGTAATCCGCACAGATAAGAATGTACCATGTTCTGATATTTACTGTTGTAATGAAAGCAAAAAGTATAACCGCAAGAGCAATAAGCAGTATGCAGGAAATTACTGCGGGAACAGTGATTTTATATCTTTTCTTAAGCTGAACAAAACAAAGCTCCTCAGGTGCCTGCCAGAAAAGAACGAGAATTGCCATGAACATGGCAACCTTCATATTTCCGAGCAGAACAAACAGCATGGGTATGTAGCAGAGCATCGGTCTGTGGAGGAACTCAATCGGCTTTTTTAGCCACTGTGCTTTTCCGGGTATGAAATGATTGATATTGTCAAGGATAAACAGTGCAAACCATACAGCGAACATAACCGCATATCCTGTTTCGGAAATTCCGAAATCTGCGGAACCCTTTAAAATAAGGTATGCATATTCTCTCGCCGTATGTCTGCAGAGCAGGAAGCCGAAAACTATTGAAGCCGAGCCGAGAGCGCCGTAGCTGAACTCCATGATTTTCCAGGTGTCAATTCTCCCCTGCTCCCGGAATTTTCCAAAGAAATATTTTCCGTTTTTCATTCTGACAGTTGCTGCGCACGATATAAGCTGAGAAATAACCCAGCCGAATGCGCCGCCTGCCATACCGCACAGAGTAACAATAAGCGCGAGCATATCTCTGTTGACAATCTCGAACACAAGGAAGGTCAGCAGCATGAACCACAGACCGCCCCATTCCTCGCGGCTTTCTTCGGAGAAATATATCTTCGGGAATTTACCCTCTTTAGGATTGTGCGGACAGTTGAAAAGCAGTGTGCCGAGACTTCTTACAAACGGAAGAAGCACCACAAAAAGCACAAGCTGCCACGCCTTATATCTGCCTGTAAGCGCGGTAAATCCCACGGAAAGCACTGCGGCGCAGATGCCGAACCACGGAGCGCCTTTAATACAGAGACCTGCAATGCCTTTTTTCATATCCGGAGCCTTCGGCACTCCCCTGTCTCCCCAGCGAATAAGATTAAACGTTTCGCCGTAAGGTTCTGTTCCGCCGATGAACATGCCCGTCATGCCGAGGGCAATAAAATAGAAGCAGTAAAACAGAAATCCTTTAGGCAGAACAAATCTTGCAATGCAGAAGCCGAGAAGAGCGCCCGGAAGAAGCGCTCCCTCCTCGCCGCCGATAAGGTCGCCGCGCATACCCCATGCAAAGCTTACAGCCGTCATGGTTACCGCCGCAAACAGCAGAATGGCAATAATACTGTTCATTGTTTATTCTCCTAAGCAGAGTTTAATAAGGTCGTTTACATCGGCGGTCGCAAGGCACTCAACGGTGTCCGCCGCGCCGTAATAGATTTTAACCTCGCCGTTATCTTCAAGAACCATTCCGCCCGGGAAGATAACATCAGTGCGGAAGCCCTCGTCCTTTTCCCACGGAAGCTCGGAGGCTATAAGCGGCTTGTCGTACATGCCGATAACCTTTGAAGGGTCTTCAAGGTCGAGCAGGCAAATACCCGCCGTGTACATCTTCTGCCATTTTTCCTCCCAGCCGTGCTTGCCTCTTGTTCTGTCAAGCTCAACGGCGTGGAAGGTTGTAAGCCAGCCCTTTTCCGTCTTTACCGGAGGTGCCGCAGGACCGATTTTATCGTTTGCGAACGGAACATCCTCAACGCCCATTACAAGTCTGTTGTTGCCCCAGAAGCGCATGTCGGGCGACTGCGCAAACCACATATCAAAGCGGTCCCTGCCTCTTGAATAAACAGGCATCGGGCGCTCAAGCCTTGTATAAAGCCCGTTGATTTTTTCCGGGAAAAGAACCATATTCCTGTTCTCGGGAGCGGAAATTGACAGAATATCGAATTTATCAAAATCCTCAGTTCTTGCAATGCCTCCGCATACGCCGTGATGCGTATCAACGGCAAAGCACATATAGCAGACGCCGTCAATAACGGTAAGTCTCGGGTCATATCCGCGTCTGATTTCCTTATCTTCAAGCTTGAAGCAGGGATTTGGCTGAACCTCCCATTTGATTCCGTCGTCGCTGAAGGCAAGACCGAGATTCGTTCCTTCGAGCTTCTGAGCGTCATAGTCGCCGTAATCATTGCGGAAAACCATAACATATTTTCCGTTGTATTTTGTTATGCCCGCATTAAATGTAAGCGCGGCATTATAAGGAACATCAAAGCGTGTAAGAACGGGCTTTTCAAGTTTTTTTATAACTGATGATGAAATATAATCTGACATAATAAAATCTCCCCGGAAATTAACCGAAAATAAACTTTATCGGATTCTTGAAGAACTCGAAAATAACATAGAATTCGCCCGTGAAATGCTTAAGCAGTCTGTCAAGAGCGTCCGAGCCTGTAAGAAGTCCCTCTATTCTGTGAACGGGTTCATAGCTGAAATCTGTCTTTTCAATAGTATATTCGTCAATAAGCTTATCGTTTTCAGCGGTATAGGTTTTGATATTGAAGGTATTCTCCGTAAATTCAAGCTCGGAATAGATAAGCTCCTGGCTCATGTACTCGAAGTTAAGCCATTCGTAGCCGAAGGGCTCGTCATACATACGGTTTCTGCCCGAAGCGGAAGCGGCTGTGATATAAAGCGTACCGTCGGGGTCAACTGCATAATTCTTTGAATAATCGAGGTCAACGACTTCGTTGTTAAGCATATTGTATGAACGGCCGTAATAATGCTCATGACCGTCAAGCGCAATATCAAACTCAAACTTGTCAAGCACCGCGCCGATTGTATTTCTCGCAAAATATGTCTCGTCCTGGTCGGCATGATGACCCGTGCCGAAAACATCGTAATGGAACAGCGCAACACGCCATTTTGCATCGGGATTTGCCGCTACGGCTCTTTCAACAACATTGTAGAATTCAAATGCGTTGTAATTCATGGAATTGAGCGAAACAAAAAGAACATCGCCGTAACGGAACCAGTACTGTGTACCCGTATAGCTTCCGAAGGAAAGCAACTGATGGTTCGGGTTGTTTACATAGTATTTATAGATGGAGCCTTTCTTGTCATGGTTGCCGATTGTTGTTGCCATGGGAAGGTTGCGCATCGCTTTTGGAGAAAGCGTTGCCGCCCACTCGTTGGCGTCCTTGCCGGAATTGCTGTTGTCGCCCGCATTGAGAATAAAGCTTGTGTCGGGGAATCTTTTAAGCGCGGCATTCAGCGTTGTATTCCAGTTGGTCGCGTTAACATAGCCGTAGCCGTCATCGCCCGCGCCGCACTGAACATCGCTGATGAACAGAGCCTTGAAGCTGTCGGCGGAACGTGTAATATAGAAAATCGGCTCGCTCCAGTTATCCTTGCCGAGAGAGTATGAATAGTAATATTTTGTATTCTCCTCAAGACCCCTGACAGTAACTCTGTTTGTCTGCTGTTTATTGTCGGCAAGAAGCGATGTACCCTTAAATTCAGTATAATCGGACATATCCGCATTTTTTGAGATTCTGATGCGCGGAATCTTTGCTGAAACATCCGAATGCCAGTTGAAATTAAGCTCGGTCTCGTCTGAGCCGGGTGTAAGCGCAATCTGAGTATTGTCACCCTTGACGGTTTCCCAGTATGCGTCCCATTCCGCCTGCGACTGTGTGTAATCGGGCAGGTCAGGACCGGATGCACTGCCGTTCATTGTAAAACAGCAGAATATAATGCACAGTGTCATTGCCGCCGCAATTGCTTTCTTTAATGTTTTCATAAAATAAACCCCTTTCTTATTTTACAGTTTCCGCGAAATCCGCGAGTATTTCAGAAATTTTTATCTGCTGCGGACAGACAGCCTCACAGCTTCTGCAGCCAACGCAGGATGCCGGACGCTTTTCCTCCGGCAGGGATGCAATATACATCGGCGCAAGAAAACCTCCGCCCGAAAATTTATGCTCATTATAAAAAGAAATAAGCTTCGGAATATCAAGCTCCATCGGGCAGTATTCGGTGCAGTAACGGCACGCGGTACACGGCACAGTATTGAGCATTTTGCCCGCAACCGCGGAAAGCGCCTTCATTTCTCCGTCATTTAACGGCTTATCCTCGCTGAAAATTTTAATATTTTCCTTTACCTGCTCCATATCGGTCATACCTGAAAGGCATACAACAGCCTCGGGAACCGACTGAATGAAGCGGAACGCCCATGCGGCATCGCTTTCGTCGGGACGGAGGGCTTTAAGTACAGCGGAGTTTTCGTCGGAGAGCTTTGCAAGCTTGCCGCCTCTTACGGGTTCCATAACCCATACGGGAATATTCCATTCGTTCAGCAGCTCAACCTTTTCCTTTGCCTTCTGCAGAGTCCAGTCAATATAGTTAATCTGAAGCTGACAAAATTCCATTTCCGAGCCGTAGGCTTCAAGGAAGCGGCGCATAACGGTACAGTCGCCGTGAGCCGAAAAGCCGAGGCGCTTTATTCTGCCGTTTTTCTTCTGCTCAACAAGATAGTCAAAGGTGCCGTAGCTTCTGTCAAGATACTTTTCAATATTCCTTTCGCAGACATTGTGAAAAAGATAAAAATCGAAATAATCAACCTGAAGCTTCTGAAGCTGCTGTTCAAAAATCTCACTGCATTTACCGAAATTACGGACATCGTAACCCGGAAATTTCGTCGCAAGGTAAAAGCTTTCACGCGGATAGTTTTTCAGGGCTTTTCCTATAACAGTCTCTGAATTTCCTCCGTGGTAGCCCCATGCGGTATCAAAGTAATTAACGCCGTTTTCATATGCGTAACCGATAAGCTCCGAGGCAAGCTTTTCGTCAATTTCGTTTTCGTTTCCGTCAATAACGGGCAGACGCATTGCGCCGTATCCGAGAGCGGAGAGTTTTATATTCTGAAAATCTCTGTAAATCATAACACTCCTCCTTATAACCTATATAATCATATCAATTTAAAGCTTCAAAGTCAAACACTTTTTATTGATTTTTAATACTTTCTGTGCTATGATTCTAAATAAATATAAATATATTGCACAGAGGCGATATTATATGAAAAAAGAAAAGCTTAAGGTGCTTGTAAAGGGTATTGAAAAGAAAACTCTTACAGACGCCGAAAGGAAAAAAGCTCAGGGAAGCTTTATAGACCTCCCCTGCGGAAACACACATTACGAAATGAAGGGCGAGGGCGAAGCCTGCGTGCTTGTTCACGGTTACGCAACACCGTACTTTATCTACGACAAGGTGTTTGACAGGCTTGTCAGCGAGGGCTATAAGGTTATCCGCTACGACCTCATGGGAAGAGGACTTTCCGAAAGAGTCAAAGCAGATTACTCCCCCGAATTCTTTGCCCGTCAGCTTAACGAGCTTACCGGGGCGCTTCTCGAAAAGGACGAAAAATTCACTCTTTTCGGCACATCCATGGGCGGTTCAATTACGACAGCCTTCTGTAAGCTTTTCCCGGGAAAAGTAAAAAAGCTTGTGCTGCTTGCTCCCGCGGGCATGGACACCTTCAAGCCGCCTTTCTATATGTATCTGACATCCGCTCCCGTTCTCGGCGACATTCTTTTCAGCATCATCGGCGGCAAAACCCTGCTGAAAAAATGCGCGGGCGAGCTTATATATTCGGGTGAGGATGTTGAGGAATACTATATGAATTCCTTTGCGTATACGATACAGTACAAGGGATTTCATCAGTGTACGCTGTCAAGTCTGAGAAACACTATTCTCAACACAAAGGAAACAGTCAAGGGCTATTTCAGCGTTGCACAGCAGAAAATTCCCATGCTTGTAATATGGGGTACGGCGGACAAAACAATGCCTTACTATCAGATTGACAGAATGAAAGAGGTCTGCCCTCACGCGAAGTTTGAAACGTTCAAGGATTCGGGTCATATTTTCCTGTTTGACGAGGGCGAAAGAACGATGAACATCGTCATGCCGTTTATGAAAGAATAATACATTTCCACCGCCCAAGCACTAAAATACGTAGGGCAAGGGCTCTGCTCTTGCCTGAATTTCCGCAAGGAAA
>JAZUDP010000103.1:0-59510 GCA_045639705.1 Acutalibacteraceae bacterium | reverse complement strand
CTACTCCCTTAGCAGGGGAGCCTCTTCACCACTTGAGTAATCCTCCATTGGTGAACCAAACCGATATTCAGTTCATATAAACAAGACTTCCCAAAGGAAGTCTTGTCAGTGGCGGAGAGAGTGGGATTCGAACCCACGGTACGTTGCCGTACGACGGTTTTCAAGACCGTTCCGTTATAACCACTTCGGTATCTCTCCGAATGCTCGATTATCTTATCATATTATTTTCCTCTTGTCAATACCAAAAGCAGAAAATTTATTATAGACTTTTTTCTTTTTCTATTATATAATATTCCCGTTCTTAATTTTACCGTTTAAAGTGGTGAGAGTATGTCTTCAGTTGAAAACGGAGTTCGGGAATCCGCTGCCGCATATGTTATCAGACTGGTGGCGACGGCGGTTAACTGTACATCTGCTCCCGTAAAGCCGGAAAAGCTGACATGGGACAGCATTATTGATTTCGCAAAAAAGCAGAATGTACTCAATATGGTATCTTATGCATGTGAAACGCTTGCTCAGAAGCCGGACACGGATATGATGAAATATCTGCGCGAGTACAGAAAGCAGAAAATCGTTCTTGAGGCAAAGCAGGAGCTTGAGACAAACGATGTTATCGAAAAGCTTGAAAGCATGGGAATACGGCACATGCCGCTGAAAGGGTATATAGTAAAGAATCTTTATCCGTCACCTGATATGCGAACAATGAGCGATATTGATATTCTTGTCGAACCATCCCGCATAGACGATGCTGTCAAGGCTATGAAGGCGGGCGGCTTTGAGCTTTCGAGTGACGGCGACCTGCACTGCAATATAGACCGCGGAAACGTTCATTTTGAGTTTCACCGCGCCCTTGTAAACGAGTCTTATAAGAATCTTACGGCTTATTTCGGAAACGGTTTTACGCGGGCGAAAAAATCGGACGGATATAATTATAAGTATGAACTCAGCCGTGAGGACATGTATGTTTTTCTGCTTGCTCATCTTGCAAAGCATTACCGCTACGGAGGCACGGGAATCCGCACGATGCTTGACCTTTATGTTTATCGCCGGGCTTATCCCGACCTTGACATGAATTACATCCTTGAAGAAACCGAAAAAATCGGACTGGAAAAATTTCAGCTTATTGCGGAAAAAATTGCGGACGACTGGTTCGGAGGAAGCTTTGACGGCGTGTTCGATTCCGTTTCGGGTTATATTATTTCGGGCGGAGTTTACGGAAAAAAGGAAATGAGCGTCGTCAACAGGATGATTAACAGCGACGAAAATGTTAATGTGGGAAAATTCAAAAGCATATGGTTTATGATTTTTCCCGATTATCAGCTTATGTCCGAGCTTTTCCCCATACTGCAGAAATATAAATTTCTGCTTCCGCTTTTCTGGGTTATCCGCTGGTTTAAATCCCTGACAAGCAAAAACAGCAATCTGAAAAATACCATAAATATTTCTTCGGAAATTCTCAATGTTGATGAAGCCGCAATAGCCGCTCAGCGTGACGCGGGCCTCGGAGATTTATAAGCTCAGCCGCACATCAGACGATGTGCGGCTTTTTTGACGGAATTTAACCTTTGATTTTTATACAAATTGGTATTTGTCGAGCTGAATTTTTGATGTTGCTCTGCCTCCCTTGCCCTAAAGGGCATCCCCTGCAAGGGGAATGTCACGAAGTGACACGGGGTAGGACCGCCGAATGGCGGTGGAGGGATTCTTTCTCAGTTTTCATCAGACTTTTTATAGAATCCCCTCGCCAACTATCGTTGGCCCTCTCCCATTTAGACAAGGGGCGCTTGCTCCATCCAATCTCATCGACAAATTGTAATTTGCCGCAGTACCTGCGGTCGTTCGCCGGGCTGGCGATAATCAGATTCCCGGCGCCCTGCGCGAGCCGTAAGAAATGTACAAATTGGTATTTGTCGATGTAATTTCAATCATATTGCGTAGGGGCGATTCATGAATCGCCCGTCAAAATCTTCAGTAATCCTACGGGACATTCGTGAATGTCCCCTACAAGCTTTAATTTAAAAAGGTGTCATTCTGGGCAAAGCGAAGAATCTCAGCCTGCCGTTTTTGAGATTCTTCGTCGTTCCTCCTCAGAATGACATTACATGTTCCAACTGCTCGCGCACGGTAACTTTATTTCTGCTTACCGCCGACCCGGCGAGGGCGCGGAGACACTCCGCAATTTGCAGAATAATATAATGATTCGGGTGCGGGTATCCCGTCCGGAAATTTTCGTTTTTTATATCTCCGCTTTCACAAATCCGATGCATTCTCTGCCTTTAAGCATGTTCGAGGTATCGCGTCCGTTAAAATACAGGCGCAGCTCGCTGCCGTATCTTACAAGATGGCTCGCATAAACAAACTGCTTCATCCAGTCTGCTCCGTCAAACATATTCGGGCTGACGAGAACCTTTGCAAAATCGAAATTCAGACCGTCGGCAGAAGTGAGCAGAAGAATTGCCGAATGGCTTTTGCCGTCCTTTTCGTAAATCCCGTTCTGAATGCCGATGTATCCGTCGGACATTCTGTAAACCTTAAGGCATCCGCTGCAGAGATTCAGATACGGGCTGTTTCTGTCGGGGCTGAGAATCGGCTTGCCGGAAACGGTATAACCTCCTGTTACGCTTCTGCTTTCTGCATAATTTATGTATGTCGGCTCTGAAAAGCCGCAGTCGTCAATGAACGTAAGACCGCAGGAATAGTAAAGTCTGTTTATTCCGTTTTCTCTTAACAGAAACGGATTGGAAAGAGAATATCCCTTGCCTGCTGCTTCAAAGCTTTTGCTTTGCTTTAATACGGGACGGGGCTCTGACCAGTTCAGAAGGTCGGTGCTTTCAGTCAGATAGATTTCCGACCTCCACTGCGTAAGGTTAATCAGATTCAGTGCGCTTGCGATAGGGCTTCTTGTTTTTTCAAAGAAAAGATAATACCGTCCGTCAATATAATTTATATTCGGGCGCATGGCGTTGCGAACGATTTTTCGCACCCTTCCGAACGATATTCCGTCGTCGGAAGCGTAGTGAAAAATGCCGAGATTTGTATGAAAGAATATATGCCATTTTCCGTCATGGCAGCCGTCGGGCGTCAGCAGGGACGGATCGGCAACCACAAAGGAATCGAACGGTCTGAGAACAGGCTCTTTGTTTTCAAGCTTAAATTGTGCATTGAGAACGGTTTTGACTGAAATATCTGAAAAATCCATATTGACACCCCACATATTTTATATACTGATTTTATCATATAATTTCTCCTTTTCAATCGAAAAATTGTTGAATGCATATTATCATTATGCTATAATCAGATAAATTGAAAACGGAGGGGTGCTTATTATGATTAGCCCGTTTAATAAATTTTTATGTGTTTTACTGACTTTCTTTATTTCGGCAGGCTCGTTTATTACAAACGGCAATAACAGTGACGATATAAAAACCGTTACCGAAAATATAACAAACGGTTTGCTTTCGGGAACAATCGGAGCTTTTTCAGGCTCGGATATCAAGGACGGCGACGCGATTATCGCCGCGGCAGTTTCCGATGAGGACGGAGACCTGTATTTCCCCGATGTTGACTATAAAAGCAAAGAAAGAACATCATGGGCTCCCGCAAAGCATATTGCAAGAACGGAGAGACTGGCGTTTCTTTTCAGAACAGAAACTGACGAAGCAAAAAAAGAAGAATATAAAAAAGCGGTTATCAGCCTTCTTGATTACTGGGAAAAGCACGATTATCAGAGCGACAACTGGTGGTATAACAGACTTTCAAACCCGAACGTGCTTGGCGAAATCGGAGTTCTTATGAAGAACGACCTGAGCAGAAAGCAGATAAGAAAGCTTGCGGAGCTTGTAGGACGCGGAAGCTATGTGATAAGTCCTGTTCTTGCGGACCATACCGGCGCAAACGCAATCGACCTCGCCATGTCCACGATTAAATACGGAGCGCTTACGGGAAACAGGCGCGCAGTCAAAAAAGCGGTTAAGGTTATTTCTTCTGAGCTGAAATATTCGGATGACGAAGGACTTAAGAGCGACAGCACGTTTTTCCAGCACGGAAAAAGAATATATATGGGCGGCTACGGCATAGAGTTCATCAGCGGCATGACCAATCTTATGGCAATGCTTTCGGGAACGAAATATATTTTTACACAGGAACAGCTTAAGCCGTTTGCCTGTTTCATCCTTGACGGACTGCGCATAATGAGCTTCGGCAGCACGCTTGACCCGACAACAATGGGCCGTTCGGTTTCAAGAAAAAACTCTCAGCCGCTGAAGGGTGCCGCCACATCTCTTGCGAGGCTTGCCGATATAGAGGAAATGCCGAGAAGAAATGAAATCAAAGCCTATGTTGATTCAATCAGAAATGATACAAAAACGGATTACGGCGTAAAATATTACGATGTCGCAAAGTTCCTTGTTATCAACAACAGCGATTTCTATTTCAGCTTCCGCGGCGGCGACGACGAGCTTGTGTATTCGGAAATCATTAATGACGAAAATGTTCTTTCGTATAATTCCTCCTTCCCCGGAGTTACAACAATAATGCACACCGGAAATGAATACAGCAATATCGCGCCGGTTTACGATTATTCCCATGTTCCGGGTACAACCGCGGTTTATGAAACAGACGAAGAGCTGTTTGCCCACGAGGATTACACATACAGATATCTTGACTGTGTTTACGGTTCAGCGTCGGCCGACGGAAAAGCGGCTTCCGCCGTCAGAACAAGCCATGAGGGAATTGACATGACGGTTTCCTGCTTTGCGACCGACAATGCCGCGATACTTTTAGGCGCGGGCATGAAGGACTCAAAGGGCAGAAGCATGAACACGACGCTTGACCAGTGCTTCTATGCAGGTTCTTTCAGCCGCGACGGAAATACCGTTATTCATAACGGAATAAAGTATACCGTACTTGAAGGCGGAAAGCTTTCGGCATGGAACGAACACAGAACAGGTGACTGGCACAGAAATAATCTTCCGATGGCGTCCGAAGCTGCCGAGGGCGATATTTTCACCGTTGCCGTTGAGAATACAGGCTCATACGCATATACCGTTATGAGCGAAAATACAGATGAAGAGTTTAAGGTTATCGCGAACAACGAAAAGGTTCAGGCGGTTTTAATGCCGGACGGAACAGCCGCGGCCGCATTCTTTGAAAAGGCCGAATTCAGCTGGAACGGAAAAACCTGCAGCGGCAAAGCTGGAGAGGTCAGATTCTTCTGATAATAAATAACAAAGCCTTGAGGTTTGATGCCTCAAGGCTTTCATTTTTATGTACATCTGCGGACTGTCAATGTCATTTAACAAAAATTCCGAGAATAAAATCTTTAAAATAGCTGAACTCGATTTTTATCCATTCGCCGAAATCGTGTTCGTCAAAAGCCTTATACTTTGACGGATATTTTTCGACTGAACCGGTGAAATAATCGCTGTAATAAACCGAGAATGTGGAAATGGCCTCTGTGTTATCCTTTGCTTCATCAAGGAGAACGTTCTCGTCAATGTCGATTACGCGAAGACCTCTTGCCTCAACGGGACTGCCGTTCTCATCGTCAAAACGGGAAGCGATGTTGAAGCCGCCCGCTGACAGAGTCGCGCCGAGAATGATACCGTCATCGGTAATGCCGCAGTAATCGTTTACATGTGAGTGACCGAAGAATGCGCCGATAACATCGCCCTCGTCAACCCATGCGCTGTATTCGCCGTTGTTTTTGGAAGGCATTTCAACGCTTTTATTGAGATGCGTTCCGATACTGCCGTCGGGTGTACCGGCAGTGCCGTTTGTGATGCCGTCGGTAAGACCCGCTTTAAGCGTGTATGCTTTGTCGCCGCACTTTACACCGCCTTCAGCTTCGTCAAAAAGCATTGTGACCTCTTCAACGGGGAAATGCTGGAAGACAAGCGACGGAATAACCTCGCCGCCGTTCTGCTTTGCGAGCTTCTCGCAGGTGCGTCTGTACCAGCTGAGCTGAACGGAGTTGACTGACTCGACACGTTTTGTTCCCGTGTCAATTATTGTGCCTGAATCAAGGAGCCAGAGGTTGAAAATGTTCTTTTCGCCGCTTGAGTCCTTTATCAGAATGCTGCCGTTGCCTGCACGGAAAACTGTGCTGTAACCGTCGGGCATAATGCAGTTTGAATGCGAGGAATAATAGCTGTTCTGAAGTACCTTCGGACAGAGATATGTCTGCCAGTCGTGGTTGCCGTACACAAACGTGAACGGAATGTCTCTTTCCTCAAGGGGTGCAACAAGCTGATTGATTGCCGCCTTAACGCCCAGCTGCATTGAGGTGTCAAACCAGCCCTTGATGTTATCGCCGCCGAAAACTACAAGGTCGGGCTGATAATCGTCAAGCGCTTTCCCGATAAAAGCGATGGATTCCTCAAACGGGAAGTCAGTGTAATGCGTGTCCGTAATGTGCATAATACGGAATTTACCGTCATCACCGAATTTTAATTCGGGCTCGTTTTTCTTTGCTGATGCGGCAGGGCATGCAGAACACAGAACAATAACCGCCGCAATAATTACAGAGAGAATTTTCTTGAATTTTTTCATAATATCCGCTCCTTTCGGGTAACCGCGGTTTAATTCGCGGTTGTTTAATTGGATTATATCATAAAAAATTAATTTTTCAAATAATTTTGCATTTTGTTTGCCAAATATAAGGCAGTTGTTATATAATGTAAAAAACACGGGAAATCTTCCCGACCTGAGGGTGACGCAATGAAGAAAAACAGAGTTGTATTTGCAGGCTTTGAGCATTCGCACATGTTCGGAATCTATAACGATATTTCAGAAAACGGCGAGTTTGAAATTGCAGGCGCGTGGGAGCCTGACGAAAACACAAGAAAGTCTGCGGAGGAAAGAGGCGTTATCTTCACCCACACGGATTATGACAGCCTTTTAAACGGTACGGACGCGGATACCGTTGCGGTCGGAGCGCACTACGGAGCAAGAGGAAAGCTCATAATCAGGGCTCTTGAGGCGGGCAAAAATATAATTGCCGACAAGCCCCTCTGCACATCGTCCGGGGAGCTTGAAATCATAAAGAAGCTCGCATGTGAAAAGGGTCTTACTGTCTGCATCTTCTTAAGCCTGCGTCAGAATCCCGATATTCTCGGCGCGGTTACCGCCATAAGAAGCGGCGTAATCGGTAAGGTAAACAACATTGTTTTTGAGGGCGAGCATCCGCTCAATTACGGCAGCCGTGCGGGTTGGTATTTTGAAAAAGGCAGGCACGGCGGAGTTATCAACGATATCGCGGTTCACGGTATTGACCTTGTAAGACTCATGACGGGCAGCGATGTGAAAGCAGTTGTCGCCGCGAGGGAATGGAACTTTTTCGCGGAGAAGGTTCCTCATTTTAAAGACAGCGCACAGTTTATGCTGACGCTCGAAAGCGGAGCGGGCGTAATTGCCGATGTTTCGTACAGCGCGCCCAACGCCCACGGCTACAGTCATCCGTCATACTGGCATTTCAGAGTGTTCGGCAGTCTCGGCATGGTGGATTTCGGAGAAAACATTGACGGAATTACGCTTTACCCGAAAGAGGGAGAAATTACGAAGCTGCCGTCAATTGAACCGCCGATGAATCCGCTTGATGAATTCCTTGCGGCGGTTACGGGAAAAATCGACGGCAGAGAATACACACGAAATATGCTTGAAGCAACGGGACAGACACTGATGATAGAAAATTCGGCAGAATAAATTAAGGTTAAATAAAAATACAGACGGACATTCGCTCAGGATGCCCGTCTGTATTTGTAATGAGAATGAAGTTTTATTTAATCAGATTTTCAGCCGACAGAATTATAGCCGAAAGGGGATTCGGAACGCCGAAAACCTCTATTGAAAAATTACCCGGATAGCCTGTTTTCAGCAGGCTGTTTTTTATTTCGGCAATCGGCATTTCTCCCGTTCCGACTGCTGTTGTGCGGTTGTCAGACAGTCTGTCCTTGCAGTGAACATTTGCGATTCTGCCGCCGAACAGTCTGTACAGCTCCTTTATATCCTCGCCGCATGTTATTGAATTGCCCGTGTCAAGGTTAAATTTCAGATGCGGTGCGTTTATCATCAGCCATTCGATTTCGTACATTCTTTCTGTCAGCGAGCGGTGAGAATCAAAGTTTTCAACCGCAGCCTCAACGCCTTTGCTTTCGGCGAGGACAGAAAGCTTCTCAATTGTTTCTGCGGTTTTACGGGATGTACCGTTTTTGTCGAGCCAGTCAAAAATATCTTCTCTGCTTTTCCTTGCTTTCAGCTCGCATATTATGCTTTCGGGTAGCTTTTCGGGAACGAACATCACAACCGCACCGTGTTTGGCGGCAAGGTCAACCGCTTCCGCCGCTTTGTCAAAGGCTTCGTCAGGCGAATAGTCAGAGAATGCATAAATACTGCTTACGCCGAATCCCGAGCTGATGACGGCATCGGGAAGCCCGTTTCTGATTTGCTCAAAATCGAAATCAAGCGCGGAGATTCCCGCGTTTTTAATTTTCTCAAGCACTTCCTCAACAGCAAGTCCGCTTTTTTCAGCGGCATCGAGAACATTGGCGTAAAAAACCGAAATTTTCATAAAATCACCTTCGGATTTATTTTAGTTTTTGGCGATAAAAAAGTCAAGATATTGAATGTGATAAAAAAGTGTGATATTATTAACAGGAAGAATATAAGGAGTGATACGCATGAAATATATGAAAAAATTTCTCGGTGAAAGAAACATTTCCCGCATAGCGCTCGGCTGTATGCGCATAGGCGACATGACCGGAAAGCAGGCCGATGAGCATATTCAGAATGCGGTTGACTGCGGTATAAACTATTTCGACCATGCTGATATTTACGGCGGCGGAAAATGCGAAGAGGTTTTCGGCGGGGTGCTTAAACGCAATCCCGGTCTGCGGGATAAGATAATTATTCAGACAAAGTGCGGTATCCGCAGGGGAATGTACGACTTTTCAAAGGAGCATATTGTTTCAAGCGTTGAAGGCTCGCTCAAGCGGCTCGGAATTGAGCATATTGATGTGCTTCTTCTGCACAGACCCGATTTGCTTATGGAGCCCGATGCTGTCGCCGAAGCCTTTGACGAGCTTGAAAAAAGCGGAAAAGTCGGCGCTTTCGGCGTGTCAAATCACAGCCCGGCACAGATTGAACTGCTTCAGCGCAGTGTAAATCAGAAGCTTGCCGTCAATCAGATGCAGCTGAGCATACCCCACGCCTATCTGATAAGCAGCGGAGCAAATGTCAATATGAATAATGAGGACGGCACGGTGCGTGACGGATATCTGCGCGATTACTGCCGTCTGAATGATATAACCGTTCAGCCGTGGTCGCCGCTTCAGCACGGATTCATCGGCGGCGCGTTCCTTGAAAACGATAAATATGATGAGCTGAAAAAAGTACTCGGCGAAATTGCGGAAAAGTACGGCGTTTCCGATACGGGAATCGCAATCGCATGGCTTCTCCGGCTTCCCGAAAAAATGCAGCCCGTTGTGGGTACAACAGGTATTCAGCGTGTACGGGAAATCGCAAAAGCATCGGATATCGACATGAGCGCGGAGGACTGGTACAGAATCTACACATCGGCGGGATACAGACTGCCTTAACGGAGGAAAAAATGAACGAGCTTTGCAGAATGGACTGCTGCAGCAAATGCAGTTTAAGAGAAAACGGATGCGCAGGCTGTGCCGAAACTGACGGACATCCCTGCGGCGGAACGTGTACGCTTGCCGAATGCATCAGAACAGGCGGCACGGAAGCAATGCTGAGACAGAAAAAGGAAATAACAGAGGAAATCAATTCTCTCGGGATAAAGGATTTAAAGACTGAAAATCTTTTCCCTCTGATCGGTTCGTATGTCAATCTTGAATATCCTGTTCCGAACGGACAGAAAATCAGACTTCTGAGGGATGACAGGGTTTACTGGGGCAATCAGATTGAGCGTCCGGACAGTGAACGCTGTTACGGAATTGTTGCGGATGAGAAATATCTGCTTGTCTGCGAATACGGATGCGGCGGAGCCGACCCGGAAATAATTCTGTATAAAAAGAGATGAATTTTCAGAAAAGGAGGATTGCCATGAGTTCAGATATATTGAACGCCGGTAAGCCGAAGGGCAGAATAGAATCGCTGCAGGCTCTTCGCGGAATAGCCTTTCTGGGAATTGCGTCATTCCACTGCGGCCTGTCTCTGATGGGCCCGTGGAGCGTTACGGTGTTTTTTATGCTGTCGGGATTTGTGCTGATGTATTCAGACAGACCGGCGGATTGCTCGCTGAAGGGCAGTATATGCTTCTCCCTGAAAAGGATAAAAAAGCTGTATCCGATATACCTGATAACTCTTGCCGTCTATTATATATACAGAAACGGATACCCGCTGAAAACAGTTCTTCTCAATGCTCTGCTTTTGCAGTCATGGGTTCCGAATTCAAATATATACCACTCGATGAACGGAGTGGCATGGTTCTTTTCGGATATGCTTTTTATTTATTGCTTTTTTCCACTGATAAAAAAGATAATAGAAAAGCATAACAGCAAAAAATTCTGTTTTATTGCAATGATTGCGGCTGCCGCGCTGGTTTCTGCGGTTTCGGTTATATTTAAACAGCTGGATCTGCAGATTCCGCGTTCGGACGGCTTTTATAAATGGATAGTATATATCTGTCCTGTTACAAGACTGGGAGATTTTATTATCGGCTGTAATCTGGGATATATTTTCACACATTCAGAAAATAATATCAGCAAACAGAAGGCTGCGGCATTGGAATTAATTGCAATAATAATGTTTTCGGGCATTCAGGTACTGTATTATATTAATGCAAAAAGAGGAACATCCGACTGCATGCCGTACCTGTATCTTCCCAATGCGGCGCTGATTATTTATCTGTTCGCAATGAAAAAAGGCGTTTTCACAGGCATCTGTTCAAATAAGCTTTTGATTTTTATCGGTAATCTGAGCGGAACGGGTTTCCTGCTACACAGATTAATTGCAGATATTTCCTATAAATATGTTTTCATGCTCGGATTATCTTCACACAGAGCTTCGGATATAATTGATTTTGTTATATCGGTTGCGATTACGCTTGCTCTTTCAATGCTGTACTCAAAAATACAGAAAGAAATTTCAAGCAGAATAAAACAATAAAAGGAAATTACAGAGGGGATTAAAATGTTTCTGACTGAAAAAACCTATGATATTGATGAGCTTTGCAGAAATAACCTGCATACTCATTCCGTATTTTCAAAATGCTCGAAGCCCGAGATGATTTTTGAGGATATGATACGCGCGGCTGAAAGCTTCGGGCTCGATACTCTTGCGATTACCGACCATTCGGATTTGTACGACGAAATTAATTCCGTCGGCAATTACCGCAAGCTGAAAAAGCGGCTCGCAAAAATCGATACAAATGTGCGCGTGCTTGTAGGCGCGGAGCTGTCGGCTTACGGTGTGGGTAAATTTGCCGAGCCGTACAGAATTGACAAGGAGATTGAATTCAGCAGCTACTCATGCGTGCATTATCACCTTGATTACTGGGAGCAGCCGAAGGACAGAAGTCCCCGCGGATATGCGGAGCATATGCTTAAGGTGCTGTCGGCGCTTTTTGATACCGACAGAGCCGATTGTATCGCTCACCCTTTTTCACCGTGCAAGATGAAATTTTTCGGTAAAAGTGAAAGCGAGGAAATGCTTCGCTCGATTACCGACAATGAGCTTGGCGATATTCTGCTCAAGGGCGAGAATGCGGAATGCGCGTGGGAGCTTCACAAATCATCGGTTCTGTGCTATCCCGATTTTTACAGAAGAATGTTCTTTATAGGCAGGGAAGCGGGCGTGCATTTTTCCGTAGGCACCGATGCCCATCATCTCAGGGATATTGATACAGGCGATTTTGCCGTAAGTCTTAAAGAAATATTGAAATAAATATTGCCAAAAGCCGGCTGATAGATTATCATATAATCAATATCAGCGGTTATTAAAAAGGAGGAGGACTATGGGAACCAAAAATCCGATAGAAAAATCATATTTCAGCCGCAACAAATGGGTGTATTCACTCGGCGGTGTGGGCAGAGACCTTGCGTATTCACTTTATACATATTTCCTGCTTACGTTCATCCTTTACACAAAGGGCGTACCCTCGGCTCAGTTTGCCACAATCAGCATTATCATGGTTATCTGCCGTATCTGGGACGGAATCAATGACCCGATTATGGGCGGCATTATTGAAAACACTCGTTCAAAATTCGGCAAGTTCAAGCCGTGGATTTTCATAGGCGCGGTAACCAACGCAATTGTTCTTGTGCTTATCTACACTCTGCCTCTCAAGGGCAACGCTTTTGTTATTGCTTTCGCGTTTCTGTATCTTATCTGGGATATTACATATACGATGAACGATATCGGATACTGGGGAATGCTTCCGTCGCTTACAAGCGAACCGAGAGAACGCGATGTCATAACATCAATGTCAAACCTTTTCGCAGGTCTCGGAACAATTCTTGCGAACGGACTTATTCCCGTATTTACTGTCGGTAAAATGGCAATCGGCAATTCCGCGGTTACGGGTTACCGTGTTGTTGCCGTTGTAATCGGTCTTGTATTCATCGGATGTCAGTCCGCTGTCTGTGTCGGCGTTAAGGAAAAGAATGTTGCCGATACTCCCGAGGATGAAAAAATCGGCTTCAAAAAAATGATTCAGATTATTTTCAACAACAAGCAGGTTCTCTGGACATCGCTTATTCTTCTGTTCGTAAACATGAGCGGCGCTCTTCTTACCGCGTTCGGTACAAACTATATTTACCTTTCGTTCGGATATGAAGGTTCGTTCACGGGAATATTTGTTATTTTCTACGGTGCGGCTTCTGGCTTAAGCTTTGTGCTTTATCCCATGCTTACAAAGAGATTCAAGAGAAATCAGATTGTAAAATTCTCGTTTATTGCCACAATCATCGGTTATATCTGCTTCTTCCTTTCGGGAACGTTCATCAGGGATATCAACATTTCGTTCTATCTTCTCTGCGCGGAGGCACTGTTTATCGGTCTCGGTTATTCGCTGTTCTATCTTATTGCGGCAATCTTTCTTTCAAACACAATCGAGTACAACGAATACACAACAGGCGAAAGAAACGAGGCGCTTATCTTCTCAGTCCGTCCGTTCATGGCAAAGCTTTCAAGCTCACTGCAGCAGGTTATCATTATGGTTGTTTATCTTGCTATCGGGCTTACGGATATCACAAACAAGATTTCCGACGCGGAGAATCTTGCGCTCACGAATCCCGATGTATGGACGGAAGCATACAAGCAGAATTATATTGCCGATGTGCTTGCGGGAGCTTCAGCGGGAATGACGCTTTCACTCCGTGTTGTAATGGCTGTTCTGCCCGTTATATTCATGGCAATAGGCTATTATGTAACAATGAAGAAGTATATCATCGACGAAGAAAAATACGACGAAATTCTTACCGAGCTTAAGAAAAGGCACGGAGAAGAATAATTCTTTACGAAAAACAATCCCCGAAAAGCATCTGCTTTTCGGGGATCTTTTCATATATCGGTTTATCCTATAAACGCTCCGTTGTCAAGGAGGATTTTCTGAATTTTTCTTATATCGGCTTCTTCGGGCGTGCAGTTGTCATTAACTGCGACTGAAGCACCTACGCCTGCGGCTTCACCGAGACAGCATACAATCGGCATGATTCTGTATGAGGCCTGAGCCTCATGGTCGGAGGAAATACAGCGGCCCGCAACAAGAAGATTGTCGGCCTTTTCCGGAATCAGACTGCGGTAGGGGATGGTGTAATACTGTCCGTCGGGAAAATAGTAATGGCTTGTGCCGCTTCCCTCGGGGTTGTGAATGTCAATATCGTAGTTGCCTGCGGCAATGGCGTCGTCAAAGCGGGTGCAGTCCACAAGCTCCCTGCCTGTCAGTACATGCCTGCCGTCAATCATGCGGCTTTCCCGTGCGCCTATCCATGACGCCGATGTCAGCAGCTCGGCGTTTCTGAAAGCGTGAAGCTCCTCCTTGAGCATTCTGAAAATATCGTACATCTGCCGCCTTGCCTCACGTTCCGCCCATGAAACATCAAACGGGTCAACGGGATTGCGTCTGACAACTCTTGTTGTGTTGAAATGAACAACTCCGTTAAGCACTGTTCTGAAAACAAGAATGTTTTCGCGCGGGTTGGAGGTTTTGCCCTCTGATTTCCAGCGCTGATAAATTGCCTGCATTTTTTCTCTTGATTCCGGTGTGAAAAACTCCTCCGTATCAACATTCGCCACACGGAAGCAGAGGGTCATGGGCTGACAGAGACTGTCCTCCGCCCTGCCGAGGTGATACGGGCAGCCGCACATTACGGCAAGGTCCGCGTCACCCGTGCAGTCGATAAACTGTTTTGCTTCAAACGTATATTTGCCGCCCTTTGTGATAACCGTAATGCTGTTAATATGTTCATTTTCAACCGAAGCCCCGCAGAGCGCTGCATGAAAAAGTACATCGACTCCCGCCTCTTCCGTCATATCGTCAAGAATCAGCTTAAGGTATTCCTCGTGGAACGTGCCGCCTTTCATAGCGCCTGCCGCTCTGAGCTTTTCACAGATTTCGGCAAATATTCCGCGGCTGAGTTCGAGCTTTTCGGTTTCGCCGTTTTCGTTGTGTATCTTTGTGGAGTTAGGCATGAACGGGTTGATAAGACAGGTGTTTGCCGCTCCGCCGAGTGCGCCCGACTGCTCAATAATCAGAACCCTGCTGCCGTTTCTTGATGCCGCAAGCGCTGCCGCGCAGCCTGTAAAACCGCCGCCGACAATAACAATATCATACTTTTTCATGATTTTCCCCTCACTTTTCAAGATACAATTTATATGTTCGCTCCGCACACTCTTTTATGCTTGCGGGATGAAAACCGCAGACGGATGAATAAAGCGTGTCATTGAGCGGATTCTTCAGATATCCGGGTATTGCCCCGGCTCCGAGCAAAGCACCCATAAACGAGCCGACGGTCGCGCCGTTGCAGTCCGTGTCCCAGCCTGCGCCGACAGCCATGGCGACCGATTTAACATAATCGCCCCTGCCGAAAATCAGCGAAGCCGCGCAGACTGCCGCATTGTTATTGGTGTGAACGGGATGGAGCTTTCTGAATCTGTCCCAGAGCTTTCCGTAAACCTCTTCCTCGGTTTCGGATTCTTCGGCAATTTTTACGGCGAAACAGATATCTTCATAAAGTCTTGACTTCTGCGGAATAACGGATAGTGCGATTTCGATACAGCGCTTTATATCCTTTTCGGTAAATGCCGCCGCAATCAGAGCCGCGCAGAACATGGCTCCGTATACTCCGTTTTTGGTGTGCGAAAAATTCGCGTCATTGAAAGCCGCCTTTGCCGCCGCAAGCGGGTCGCCTGCATTGTAATAAGCGTAATGGTCAACGCGTATCTGCGCGCCTATCCATTCTCTGTACGGATTGCGGTATGAATGGCAGTATTCAATCTGCTCTTCGGGGTCGTCGAGCGTGCAGTTGAAGCTGTTGCGCATGGCTGCAAATTCAGCGGTAAAAACCATCGACTTCGGAAGATATCTGTGCCACATATCCGCAATTTCAAGGGCAGAAAACTTGTTGCCGTATTTTTCGTTAACGAGCAGACCGAGTACAAGATACCGGATATCGTCGTCACTTTCGGCAAATTTTATATTTTCACGCAAACTGTCGGGACAGCCGATGTCAAAGCCGGACTTTCCCTTCGCGGACGATTTGCCGCTGATATAATTATCGGGAGGAAAGCTGTCGCCTGCGCCCGTCTGCCATTCTTTAATGCATTCCCAGCCGTCAAGCTTTCCGCTGCCTGCGCCGTACGGGTATCTCTCATGCGGCTTGCCGATAATACAGCCGATGATTCTGCCGAGCCATGCGCCGTGGAATTTATCAAAAAGCGTTTCTTTATCGGGCTCGGCTTTATAATCACAGCCGGTCGATGACGCAAGAATATTTTCAAGCCCGTTCGGTTCGGAGTACGGAAAATCACTGCTTATTTCAAGCGCGTTAAGCTCGCCGTAAATCTTTTCAAGCTCATTTTCGTCCGCATTTTTCAGCCTTTCCGAATAATCGGGGACAGTACAGCCTTCTTCTTTTCTTTCAATAATTTCGTATTCAACAAGCTCCCGAAGCTTTATTCCGCCAATCATAGAATCACCTTAATAAATCTCTGTATTTATGTCTTTATCAACAAGGGCCCTGAATTTTTCTCCGCAGCTTTTTCCGCCGACAATCAACCCGTAATGATACGGAATTGCTGTTTTCGGCTTCATTTCATTTACAAATTCTGCGGCTTCCTTTGCATTCATCGTATAAGTGCCGCCGACGGGAACAAAGGCGATATCACACTGAACGGCTTTGCCTTCCTCTGTTGCGTCAATATCTCCGCAGACATAGATACGTTTGTCTTCAACGGTGATAATGTAACCAAGCCAGCCGTAAGCCTTCTGATGCATGGGCTTGTTTGTGTTGTATGCGGGAACAGCTTCGATTCTGATTTCTCCGACGGTGTCCTCTGTACACGGAGCAAAGCCGCAGACCCTGCTGATTGACAGGTCTGCACCTGCAACATCGTTGTACATGGATTCGGGAACGATGAGAACGGTATTTTTGTTTGCCGCTTTTTCTATATCCTTAGGTGAAAAATGGTCAAAATGCGAATGGGTTATAAAAATATAATCTGCGTCATGTTCAGCTGACTTCAGTCTGAACGGGTCAAAATAAATAATGCCCTGCTCCGTTTCCAGCTTTACGCTTGCATGGGAATTTATACTGATTTTCATAAAATCACCTCACTAAGATTGTAGTATAATTATTGATTTATTTCAATAGATATTTTCGGATATTGTTGACATCGGATTTACAGCTGATATAATTAAAGCAACAAGTTTATGAGGTGATGTCATGTTTGTTAAAGCAACTCCCGAAAGTGTCGGTATTTCTTCCCGTCAGGTTCTGAAATATCTGAAAATGATAAACGCTCACAGCCTTTTTTCTCATTCGGTTCTTATTGCACGCGGAAACAAGCTTATCTGCGAGGCATACTGGAAGCCGTTTGAAAGAGATACAAAGCACCGCATGTATTCGCAGACAAAGAGCTATGTCGGAATCGCCGTCCGTTTGCTTGCGGACGAGGGGAAAATATCACTTGACGATAAAATCATTTCATATTTTCCCGATAAGCTTCCCGAAACGGTTCATCCTTATCTTGAGGCAATGAGAATACGGGATATGCTGATGATGCGCACCTGCTTTGACGAGGGCGATATAAACTGGTTCACAGCTGATTCGGATGACCGCGTCAGACTTTATTTTTCACAGAAGCCCGCTCTCTATCCCGGAACACAGTACCGTTACGATTCAATGGGCTCGTTTGTTCTCGGCGCTTTGGTTGAAAGGATAACGGGTAAGCTTTTCCTTGATTATCTCAGAGACAAATGCCTGCGTGAAATCGGTTATTCCGAGGACGCATACTGCCTTAAATGCCCCGGAGGACATTCGTGGGCGGATTCCGCGCTTATCTGCACTCCGATTGATATGCTTAAATTCGGCAGACTTGTAGGCTGCCGCGGCGAATGGGAGGGAAAGCAGATTTTCCCGCGTCATATTGTTGAGGATGCGCTCAGCGATTTCTCCGACTGCTATACCTGCGGTTTCCGTTCCTTTGACCATCGCGGATATTCAAGTCAGCTGTGGAATTTCTACGGCAACACAATCGGCTTCAACGGCATGCATGACCAGCAGACATTATATAACGCCGACAAGGATATAACATTCACCTGCACCTCGGGCAACTACCGTTCTCCCGATTCGCGCGAGCTTCTTGTTTCCTATCTGTTTTCGGAAATTATCGAGCCTGCGGGCGAAAGCATGGAGGAGGACCCCGAAGCCTATGCCGAGCTTCAGGCTTATATGGAGAATATGAACCTGGTTACGGCGGAGGGCATGGAAAAATCGCCGCTTGAAAAAGAGCTTGACGGCAGAAGATTTATCGCAGAGGAAAACAAAATGGGAATAACCGAGTTTTCTTTTAAGTTTGGCAACGAATGCGAATTCAACTATAAAAATGCTCAGGGCGACAAGACAATCCGCTTCGGACGCAAAGAAAACATTTTCCAGCCGTTCCCGCAGACAGGATATTCGGGTGAAATCGGAAGCAAGGTCTGCGAGGGCCATACCTATGAATGCGCCGCCTCGGGCGCATGGGGAAGCGGAAATCAGCTGAAAATTCTTGTACAGATAATCGACGAGTACATCGGCGGACTGTATATTAATTTCGCTTACCGTGACGGTCACGGAAGAATAAAAATGTTCGGCGACGGCGAGCATTTCCTTACCGAATATAACGGTCCGCTCAATGCAGTGGTTGAATAAATATTCTGATGTATTTAAAGAGTGCCTTTCGGCACTCTTTTTGCTTCACGAGGTGTTTTTATCCAAATTTGCACACCTTTCATTGTGTAAAACATGCATTGATTTTTATTCCGAAAAAATATATACTGAAATAGCTATTATTATTGAAAAGAGGCGGTTAAATGTCTGAAGAAAAAAAGGTAAGCGAGGGCAAGCTTCTTTATGACCCCATGTTTGCGAAAAAGCCCGAGCTTGACTGGACAGACAGCGAAAAAGGCGGCTTTTTCGGCAAATCAATCGTAAAGAAAACAATATTCATTGTTGTTCTTCTCATTGCCATAGGAGGCTCGCTTTTTATCAGCTTTAACAGCATAAGCAAGGACAGATTTGAATTCAGTCAGCTGGACGACGGCACATACAAGCTTGAAAGCTTTAACGGTCAGAAGTTTGACACTGTTCTTAACGTTGACTATGTAAGGGACGAAAACGGCAAGGCCGATACATCAAAGCCCGTTACGGCAATGAGAAAGTTTACAACAACCGGCAACGATACGCTGCAGTTTGTTTTTATCGGTAAGGATGTAAAGGAAATCGAAAAAACTTCATTCTTCTACTGTACATCACTTTGTGCGGTTTTTGTCGATGACGCGAACCCGTACTATACGGACATTGACGGCGTGCTTTACAGAAAAGAAAACAATGTGCCTGTTGAGGCTGTTCTGTGCCCTCAGCAGTATACAAGATATCTCACAGTGCTTTCAATGGGCGATACGGCTCCGGAAACTCCTGCCGAGGCAACAAACCTTGCAAACAAGATGGCGAAGGAAGAATATATTGCCACTGTTGAAAAGGTTATCGAAAGCGAGGAGACCAAGGTCGGAAAAAGTTATGTTATTCCCGATACGGTAACAAAAATCGACCAGCTCGCTTTTGCTTACTGCGATAAATTTATTTCGATTCAGCTTCCGAAGGCACTAAAGGAAATCGAACCGATGGCTTTCTTCAAGTGTACGGCTCTCAAGAATATCGAGATGCCCGACGGACTTGAAACAATCGGTGCCGACGCATTCAGCAAGTGCGAAAATATGGATTATATCTTCATTCCCGCAACCGTAAAATCAATCGGTCATCATGCGTTCTGGGAATGCAAGGCGGCGGAAAAGGTTTACATGGCTGCCGAAAACCTTAACGGTATCGAGACAGGCGAGCACTGGCTTCCGCAGTACAGAAAAACATTTATGAAAAACCGTGATATTCAGTTCGGAGCAGAAAGGGGCGTGAAGTAAGATGTCAGCAAAATCATTCTTTGCAGATGTTAAGGCGCACTGGAGCGAGCCCGATTCCGCTAACGGCAAATACGTTTCATATAAGGAATATGCTCAGATATTCGGCGGCGTTGCATTCAACTACGGCGCACAGTCGGCTCTCGACAGCAAGTATGTCGGCTTCGCCTCGGCATGCTTCCTTATCATGTATCATTACCACCTTCCGTATCTGGCATTCTCCGTTATTACGCTTATCGGACTTCCGATGTCTTATCTGTGGAATATCCTCGGCTGGATAATCAACGATAACCTCGGCTTCCTCGGCAAAACGCGTGAAAGACGTTTCGTTACAATATACGCCATCGCAATGGCAATCGGTCTTTCGCTGATAGTATTTGACGTTTCGTCTCTGTTCCCCGAATCGAACCGCGTTATCATGTGGATGAACAGCCTTTCGGGCATCACCGCAAAGAGCTTTTTCAAAATATTCGGAATACAGATTTTTACAAACGGCTTCAGCGGCGTAAGAGGTATTTTCTGGCGTAAGAAATTCATCCCGAAATACGGCAGATTCAAATATACACTTTATTCCGATGTTATCCAGAAGTGCATTTTCCTTTTCCTGCTCGGCTGGCTTCCCATTTACAATGTTCCGAATACGGACACAAGACTCTGGATGGCATATCTGCTCTTCTCGCTCTTCGGCGTTTATGATTTCTCAAGAAAGATAGAGAACTGCTGCGATCTTATCAGCCCCAACTCGGCAGAAAGAATCTGGATAAGAACCTACCCCGTAAAGCTCAGCCATCTGCTCAAAAATGTATTTGACGCGATTATTCCCGTCTGTGCGGCGGCTTCCTTTATCGGCGGCTTTGAAAGCATCAAATTCTATAAATTCGTTCTTCCCGTCGTATTTATTCCCACGGCACTCGCAACACTGTTCTTTGCCAACAGAATAACCGAAAGAATTCCTCAGCCTCCCATTGAGAAGCATCAGGAAATTCCCTTCTGGTACGGAGCAAAAGAGGTTATCCACAACAAGTATCTGTGGATTGATACAATGACAAGCCTTATCGACTCTCTGGGCAACGGTATGTTTGACATTTCAACATTTATTTTCCTTTACACGCTTCGTTTCAGCGGACTCGAGTATTCGCTTATAACAACGCTCTATGCTTTCAGAGGAACCATTCCGACATTTATTGCGCCTTATTTCATAAAACGCTTCCCGTTCAAGAAGCTGAAGCTTTTCCGCATAGGCTGTCAGGGACTTCAGAGACTGCTCTGGATACTCGCTCTTTTATGCTTCGGAAAAAATCTTATGCTTTGCGGATGGCTTATGTTCCTTGCTGTTTTCGTCTGCGACTTTATTTCAACTCCGTCAGATGTTGCCAACAGTGATATGAAGATAAGAATAGGCGACTATCAGATGTACCGCTCCGGCGAGCGTCTTACATCCTTCCAGGGTGTTTTCGGATGGTTTACAGGCCCTATCACCACTCTTGTAGGTCTGTTCATTCCTCTTCTTCTTCTCAAAAACGGCTTTAACAATCAGTATGATATTCTTTTCCTTGATTCGGCAAGAAATTCAATTCTGGTTATTCCGCTCGTTATAGACCTTATCGGTTTTGTGCTTATGCTCATACCGCCTCTTTTCTGGGATTACAATATTCCTCAGCATGAATATGTCATAGAGGTTCTCAAGCAGAGAGAACGCCTTGCGAACGAGGGCTATTTCCCGTCAGAATATGAGGGCGGACTTGACTTTGCGGAACCCGGCGAATTAAAGGACGGAATTCCCGTTAACGCAGCAGAAATTCTTGAAAAGCTGAAAGAAGAAAAGGCGGAAGCGGCTGCAGCCGCAGAAGCTGAATAAAAAATAAAATGCCTTTCTTATCAAAGAAGGGCATTTTTTATGCGAAACAGCAACTGTTGACTTAACTTTTTAAAATACCAATTTATCTGTCTGTTTGTATTTATTCACAGAAAACGGTGCCGACTGACCAGCCGCACAGCGACGGGATTGTGACCTCATATTCATCCTCTGCGGTCTGTATTGAGCTGACTTCAACAAGCGGTGATGTCTGGCTCATGAATGTGAATTTATCGGATTTCGGCGACTGAATTTTCAGCTTAAGCATGCCGCTTTCGCCGACGGTGGTATTTATTACGCTGACAGCAAGACACTTTCCGTTACTGTCAACGGCGGGATAAATGCAGGACTGAATCGGTGTCAGCAGCTCGGCGGTAAAGCCGGCGCCGCTTATGTATTTACAGGTGTTGAGCAGCTGTGTGCGTTTCTCCGTACTCTTGGTTCTTTCCCAGAGGTCAAATCCGAATGCAGCCCACTTTGCGCCCTTTTCCGTTGTGAAAACAGCGGAGGCAATACCCTTTATCTCAAATGCACCCGAGCCGATTGAGTAATATTCAGAAATAACCTCAAGGTCTTTTCCGCTCAGCTCACAGTCATTTCCGCGCCATATCTGACCGCCCCATGTGCGGCGCTCCATACCCTTGTTTATCGGATGTGCGGCAAAGCTTTCACGCAGCTCCTGCACGCTGATTTCCCTTGCGCTGACGGATTTAAGATAACCTCTTTTATTCAGCGCTTCGACAGCCTTTCCGTCGCAGATAACATTCTGCGAAAGGAGAAATTCTATCTCGTCCTTATTAAGTGTTTCGGCAATTCTTCCGTTTATTGTGTAAACGGAAGCTTTTTTATTTGTAAACGCAACCGGAATTGCGCAGTTTCTCAATCCCTCGGCAAAGAAGATTTCTTCCTTCCGGTAATCGAAAGGCTTTTTGCATTCGGCAAGGAAAGCGGTTTTCGGGAAAAACGGCGTAAGTCCCGAGATTGATGTACGCTTTGAAACATCGGCAAGCTTTTCCCAGTATGCTCTGTGCCGCGCAAATGCGCCGAGCATTTCGCCGTGCCAGCTCATCGGCTCGTAATCGTTCATCAGAATTGCGTAGCTCATAGCGGTGTTTCCGTTTGCAAGATAACAGCTTGTTTCAAAGCATGTGCCTGCGATGCTTTTGCCGAAAACGACATCGGGCAGGCTCTCGATTTCGGGACGCTTATCCCTGACATAGTCAGGCAGCATCATGTTCTGAAAAGCGATGAATGACGATTTGTTTATGAAATCCTGCGGTGAATAATCGTTGTATGAGCCGCCGCCTGCGCGGTATGCCGTGTCAAAGCCCGTTGCCTCTTTCATTGCGTCGCACAGGAATCCGTTGCCGTAGCCTGTATATCCGCCGTTGGCGCAGCTTTGCAGACCCATCCGGCATTCGGGCAGCTCCTCATGAATTACAAGTCCGAGCCGATAAGTAAAATCCCCAAGTGTTCTGCGCAGAAATTCAATGTGTTTTTTTCTTATTTCAATGTCGCTGTTTACGGCTTCGGCAAGACCCTCACGGTCAAAATCCGTGCCGTATTCAGCATTAAAGTCCGCTATGCAGCTGTCACAGAAGCAGCCGTGTGAAACGGGAGCGTGATTGGTCGCTCTGAGGTCATCGTCGACCCATACGGTGTACGGCTTTACTGCCTGCAGATAGTATCTCAGTGCCGAGAATGTGTAATCGCGGAAAACTTCATCGTTCCAGCAGAAGCAGTAGCCTGCCTCGGTACCGTCGGCGTCAACCATGTGACGGACTTTTGATTCGGGCGAAACAAGCCCCGTGCAGTCCTGTGAGCGCATATACTGTCCGTGACCGATTGAGTTGCTCAGCTGAAGTGAAACACGAATGCCTGCCGCACGGAATTTATCTGCACTTTCTTTAAGAACATCCGCGCTTTTTTTGTGCTTTTCAAGCGGCGGGAATCCGTAGTCGGTGGCGAACCACACCTCGTCGCAGCTGCCCTTATGAGCTTTTATTTCTTTAATCAGCGAATCTATAAATCCGGGATTTTTCTGTGTGTGGCTTCCGAGCCTTAATGTGAGCATATTACCCCTCCGTTATCCGGCAATTGCCTTGAAATTTTCTCTGATTTCGGCTGTGTCGCCCGTCGTCAGATAATAGTCATATTCAAAAGTTTTGAAGCTTTCAAAGTTGTACGCGTCAACAACCGCAAAATAGGATGTCGGGTCTGCGGCCGACGGGTCTTTTTCGGTTGTATTTCCTCTTTCATAGACGCCCGGGACAAACTTATTCCTTTCGGGCGAATAAAGTCCGATACCGAAGCTGTCTTCAAATTCGCCTGTAAACGCAGCCCAGTTTTCAGCTGCAGTAAACTTCTTCTTGTTCGGACCTGCCCAGAACGGAAGGTCGGGTTCAGATGACAGCGTGTCGCCTGTCCACGGTGCGCTGCCGCCGTAGTAAACAAATTTATTCAGCGGCTCAATGCAGTAGAATGCAGGCAGCTCCTGATTCCTGCGGTTTGCGGGATAACCCGAAAAATCCGTGAAGCGGCAGCTTGTGTGAAGCGTATTGCCGACAAATTCAAATGTCGCTTCCATGTATGACGGCGTAATCGCCTCGTCATCCTTTGCCCAGTCCATCGGTCTGCATTTGACATAAATGCTGTTATCATTAACACGGAGGTCGACGATTTTGCTGCAGCCCGCATATTTGTTTCCGCCCTGAACGGGATTGTATGGCCATTTGTCGCTGGTGGAAAATTCACCGTTTACATAATCGGGACATTCCTCAACACCGTAATAGGACTGCTGAACAAGTCTGCCTGCGTCATGGCGGTTGATAAGGTTGACATGCCTGTTGACGGCACGCTTGCCGTAACGCACGGAGGCATTGGAATCAACATAAATTCTTCCGTCTTTTTTAACTGCCTCAACATCGGAGTTAAGGTCTTCCATATATGTCAGCGCACCGCCCCAGTTGAGGTCAATGCCGATTTTATACTGCCCGTTTGAAAGAAAAACCTCATCGTCGGGAATATCGCGGTTGAAGGTATATACGCCAAGCAGAGAAAAATCAAAATTATCATTCTGCTTTGAGGTGACCTTTACCGAAATAATATTGCGTGCTTTTGTTTTATCAAGACAGCCGTCAATGAACGAATAGAAAACTCCGTTTTCGGCAGGCTCAAGGAAAAACTCCTCGCTGATTTCTCTGCCGAAGCCGCTGCCATATGTGATAACGCCGTTGATATACGCGTCAGAAGTATATTTTAATGCGTAATAATTGAACCACCCGGTTTCTTCATTGACATCAAAAATCACGGCATTTCCGTCTTCGGTCTGTTCGTAAACCGTGCATTCATTGCCGACGGAAAAATCCGTGTCAGCCCTGAACGGCATAAAGCTTATCGGATATGTCGTAACCGAAACAATAAAAGCAATTACAGCGGAAAATATTTTCTTAAAAAAAGCAAGCATAATAACCCTCCTTCTGTTTGAAACAATATAGCATTTATTTAAAGGAAAATCAATAATTAAACTGTCACTTGAAAAGAAATGTACAGTGTGATAAAATAGCTTTATTAAACCGCAAGGAGGAAAGTAAAATGGCAAAGGGACTTGAAATCAAGGAATTTAACGGAAGAGGCTATGACCGCACACATATCTTCAAAACATGGTGTGTTGCTTTTCTGACTCAGGACGAGGAATACACCCACAATACATATATCGAGCGTCATCTTGAAACAGACGAGGTTTTCGTTCTGCTCAAGGGCAAGGCAACTCTTTTCATCGGAAAGGACAGAGAGCCTGTTGAAATGGAGCCCTGCAAGATTTACAATGTGACCGCAGGCACATGGCACAGCATCGAGTGCGACGAAGAGGCTTCGGTGCTTATTGCCGAGAACAGCGATACGGTAAAGGAAAATTCTGAATATATATACTTTTAACCGGTTTTTCTGAAATCCGCAGCCCATTTTGAGAGGATGTTGTCACAGTGAATTTAGTGCATTTTTTTATTGATTATTATGAGTTCAGATTATCAATAGATATAAAAAGAATCAAAAAGGAAATTGATGATGTTCTGAACGAACCGAGCATGTACCCGGATATGCCGAGAAAGAGCTACAAGCAGAGAAAAAAGGAAAACTGGCAGTGGTACTTCAAAAACAAAGAAGCATGTAAGTTTTATAACAGCTACGGCTTTGATATCGAGGACTTCAGAAATCAGGATGATTATATTTCGTACAGACAGTTCCGAATGGAACGGAACAAAGAAATATTTAAGTCCCTGAGTCAGGTGGAGTATGATAATAAGCTTTGTCTGCTCAGAGATAAAGTTATTTTTGCGGCTTATTTCGGCACCCTCCTGGGAGAAAACAAAACTGTAAAAAGTGTAGGAAAAATCTTTAAAGACGGCAGAATATCCGATATATCAAAAAATAAGGATACTACGCTGGAGGAGCTTCTGGCTCAGCACGGAAGACTGTTTGTGAAGAAGCTCACCGGCGAGTGCGGTGACGGATGTTACCTGGTTGATTCTTCAACGGATATTTCAGAGCTGAAAGCAAAAATGAAGGGCTCGGAGTATCTTATTCAGGATGTTCTGCTTCAGCATGATGCAATAAACGAAATCAATTCCTCATGCATAAATACAATCAGAATTATCACAATGCTCAAAAACGGAAAGCCCGAAGTTTTTGCTCATTATATGCGATTCGGCGGCGGGGATTTATTTAACGATAACCGCGCGACAGGCGGCATGGGAGTTGAAATATCCGATGACGGCAAATTGCAGAAACTCGGTGTAGGTCATCATGCTGTTTCGGAAATCCATCCGAAATCAAAGGTTGCGTATTACGGAAGAGAAATTCCGTTCTGGAATGAGGTAAAGGAGCTTGTGGTAAACGCTCACAGGCTTATCCCCGAAATCCCCACAATCGGCTGGGATGTTGCGATTACACCCGACGGCCCTGTTCTTATTGAGGGAAACGATAACTGGGAAATTACGGGAGCGCAGGATACATCCGGCGGTCTGAAGAAAAAATGGCGTGAATTTCATAATAACGGTTAACAGAAATTTTGAATTTATAATAAAGAAAAACCATCCCACCTGAAAAAAGTGAGATGGTTTTTTGTTTATGCATCTTCCCTTACAAAATTCGTCATTACCGTTTTTTCTCTTTCGGGCAGACCGAATTTCTCCTTGCCCAGAGCAATGCTCTTCATCAGAAAAGCCATATTCCTTGCGAGGGTGCGCATCATCTGCATTCCTTCAGAATCTTCTTTGGCTTCCTCGCCGTTATGACCGTGGATTCCGTTCCAGTACTGTCCCGAAGCAAGAGGCATACCGCTGATTGTGAAATACTTGTTCAGCTGGTCAAATGTCGCAGTCAGACCGCCGCGGCGTGCCGCGCATACAGAACAGCCGACCTTCATTGTCGCATCGAAGTCGAAGCTGAAAAACAGCCTGTCGAGCAGTGCGGTAAGCGTAGAGTTTGCCGAGCCGTAATAGACGGGACTGCCGATAACCATACCGTCGGCGTTCTTCAGCTTTTCGGCGGTTTCGTTTACTATATCATCGTTCACGCATCTGCCGTGAGTGCGGCAGTAGCCGCAGCCGAGACAGCCGCGGATATCGAGCTGACCTACCTGAACAAGCTCAGTTTCAATTCCCTCCGCGTCAAAAATCTTTATCATTTCGTTAAGCGCGGTGTATGTTGTCCCCTTTGCATGGGGACTGCCGTTTAAAATAAGTACCTTCATTTTTCTGCATCTCCTTTTCAGATAAGTTCAGTATAAACTCGAAAACCGCAAATGTCAAATAAAGAAAAAATCCCGCTTGTTGGCGGGATAAATTTTATACAATTTTTGCTCCTAACGGGAAAAGCGACAGCTTCGCAAGCTTGAAAAACTGCTTGCCGAACGGGATTCCGACAATTGTAATGCAGAACATCAGGCCTATTGTTATATTTGTCAGTGCCATTTCCCAGCCTGAAATAAAAATCCATATGACATTTATCAACGTTGAAAATGTGCCGTCATCATATACGATTTCCTTACCGAAGGGAGAAAAGCTCAGCTTCGCAAACTTGAAGCACTGCCGTCCGACGGGAATGCCGACAATTGTAATGCACCAGAGGATTCCGTTAAAAATCCAGAGAAGCCCGCTTATCCAGCCGCCGAAAACAAACCATATCAGGTTGCCTATGAAATTCATAACATTACCTCCGTTATTTTTACTCAATTAAATTATATCAGTGAATTTTAACAGGATAAATAATAATTATGAAATATTGATTAACATTTATTTCAGGTCAATTATAACAAGCTCCGGGCGGTTGTAAATCCTCGGAATCAGTGTTGTTTCGACCGCAAGACCGCGGCTGACAATCATCTTTGTTCCGTTTTCATTATATTCTCCGCCTGCATATTTCGGGAAAATACCCTCAAACGGCGTGTAAAGCCCGTTGAGCAGAAACGGTATTCTCCACTGACCTCCGTGAGCATGACCCGCAAGAACAAGGTCAAAATCATACTGCCTGTATTCGGGCATACGCTCGGGGCGGTGAGCAAGAAGAATTGTATAAAGTCCGTTGCGTGAGCTGTCATTTGCGTTCTTCAGCTGATTTTCGTAATCGCCCGAAAATGTGGCGGGGTCGTCAACTCCGCACAGATTAAATGCCTGACCGTTTACGGATAAGGTGACGGTTTCACCGATAAGGCGGCGTATTCCGCATTTTTCTATTACTTTCATTTTGGAAGCGAAGGCTTTTTCACCGCTCCAGAATTCATGGTTTCCCGCGATATAGAAGCAGGAAAAGCTGCCGCTTATTTCTTCAAGAAATTCAATTGCATTGTCATCCGGAAGCTCATCGTCAAAAATATCTCCGCCGAGAAGAATCAGATCGGGCTTCTCTCTGTAAATATAATCGGTCAGATGTCTGCACCTGCATGAATGTGTGTCCGTCACAAGTGCAATGCGGATACCCGAATTGATTTTATCGCTGTCAACAGTGTAATGCTGAATCTTTATACCGTTATAGAATCCGGGTGCGATAAGGCATATCAGAGCTGCAAAAATTATTATCAGAGAAATTCTTGCTTTCTTTTTTCTGTTCATGATTTATCTGCGCTTCAGCTTCTTTTCGGCATCGTAGCGCTCGCGGTCGTTCTTGCGCTCCTTGCTGAGCGACTCTTCCTTTGCGCGTTCCTCTTCGATTCTTGCATTGCGTTCGGCAACAACGGTATCGTAATCTGCAATGATGCTGTCGATATCCTCATAGCCTTCGGCAAGGGCAATTGTGCGCTTTGCGGCAAGATAGGGAGCTGTAACAAGAGCGTAGATGTTCTGTTTTTTGCTTGCTTCCTTCATTGCAATACGGCGGCGTTTTGCAAGCTCCGGCGTATCGTCGGGAAGATTGTATGCGTCCTCAACGCACTGCGGGTCAAAGTCAATTCCGTTGGGATAATGCTTTTTGTAAAGCTTTGCGGATTTCTTAAGCAAACGTGCGTTTCTGATTTCCTGCTTGCGCCATGTCTTTTCTTCCTTGATGTTTGTTTCGGGAAGAGCAAGCGCGAGCTTTACTGTTTCGTCAATGTTTTCAAAGAAATGGCTGTCGCCGCGGTCGGCAATTGCATGGCAGAGTTCAAGCTGCTTCTGACCGAATTCATTATGAAAACGGTTAAGCTCATGCATGACAAAATCCGCGTTTTCAACCGCAACATTGAAATCTCTTGCGTCGCTGATGGCTTTCTTTGCTTCTTTGATTGCCTCGGAACGGACTTCTTTTTCAGCGGCGGTTTTATGCGGAAGCTTTCTTGCTTCTTTAACTGTTTTGCGGCTCGGAATGGATTTTCTTTCCTGACCGTAATATTTCCTTGCGTTTATAACGGCTTCACAGCCCTCAATGTATGATGAATCCTCCTGCTCGTCGGAGTAGCGGTCCTCAACAATTGTACGCAGTCTGATAACCTTAATCATGGACTGCTGTCCGGTTTCGGTGATATCATAAGCGAACCACGGCAGAACATCTATCGTCGCGCCGACAATTGAAATTGTAAGAAGCGTATCCATAAGCGGGAACAGTACGCAGTTGGGATTCTTCTTCTGCATTGAAAGCGGCTTGCTTTCGTCATAGTTCAGATAAACATCAAGCACGGAGTAATCGTTGCCGTCGAAGCCTTTTTTCTTGTAAACCCACGGGATAAACAGACCTGTAACCGCACCTATTGCGCCGCTGGCGTAGGACTGGATAAAGCCGAATGCGCCGTCAACGCGTTCGCCGATAAGATACTGCTGATTGTCTCGCATATCCGACTCAATGGCGGAGTCGATAACATTATATGTATCAACAAAGCGGTCAAGAGTATAAACAATAAACAGACCGACTGCGGCAAAAGGTGATTTGTAGAACAGGAAATAAGATGCGATAAGGAAAATCTGAATGATGTTCTTGACAATCTTTATGTTTCTCTTGCCGAAGCGCTTGATGAACCACGGAGAAAGAAGCATGCCCCAGAACTGGGAGTTGTAGGAAATTGTATTAAGCAGACCGTAGGTTGTACTCTTCATGATATGTGCGCGGTAAACCATCCAGTCCCAGATGTTTCCTTTGGCGTCCTCGAGGAAGTTGTTCCAGCCGTCTGCGCATTTTATCCAGAAAATCTTGTTGCCTGCAACAGCACGCATTGATGAGGAGAAGCTCTGCTTTGTGATACGGGATTTCGGAAGAACAAGACGCTCTCTTGTACCGAAGAACGCAAGAAGAACGACGGGCATGAGCAGTGCCATAGGTGTGTAGGCTCCGCGGTAGTAGGTGAGGTTATACTTGTCGCCGTTTTTGCAGAGAACATCAACCATCATCGGGTAGTAAACGTTGTTGATTGAGTAGCCGAGGGAATAGATTATGCTTGTGATTGCCATAATCTTTGTACGTTCCTGAGTATTGGGAGTGATGACATGGATAAGGTTTGTAACACCGGTGGTAACCCAGTTCTGAATGTAGCCCTGAATCTGACACATGATGAACAGCACCGCAATCATCATATAGCGCGAGCCTGCACCGATTTTGTCATAGGGAATCCAGAGCGAGATAATATTGATAACCATGCTGGGAATGGCAAGCTTTATATAACCTCTGTACTTGCCGTCTTTCAGACGCAGATTATCAATAATCCATGCGTTCAGCGGAGTGATAAGATATCCGATAAATGTACAGACATAGCCCATGACGAGAAGCTCGGTGTTGTTCATGCCGAGAGTCATTCCCGTAAAGGCGTTGCCGACGCCGAAGCCCATTGTCCACTGGTTCGACATATACAGTGCCATCCAGCCTACGGAAAGCATAACGATTTCCTTGTAGGGTACATATTCGCCGGGACGCGGATGATTCCAGTACTGTCTGATTTCTTTTATTAAATCAATAGCTTTATTTATCAGCTGAGACATATTATCCCTCCGTCAATCAGTTATGTTGATTATACAGAAAATTTTCTTTTCAGTCAACATTTTTATTGCATTGTCAGAAAAACATTGTCAATATCATCCGATTGTGATACACTTATATAAGCGGTTATGAAAAGAGGTAATCTCATGGACAGAAAACTTAGAATAGGCGTTATGGGCGCAAGACGCGGAGAAACAATGATGAGGGTTCTCAATAAACACCCCGAGGCCGAGCTTGCGGCAATCTGCGACAACTTTGAGCCTGCGCTGAAGAATGCATATAAGGTATGTAAGGAATTCGGAAAAGACATTGCGGTTTTTACGGATTTTGACGAATTCATAAAGTACGACCTTGACGCTGTTGTGCTTGCGAATTTTGCCAACGAGCATGCTCCGTTCGCCGTTAAGGCTATGAAAGCGGGAAAGCATGTTATGAGCGAGGTGCTTCCGTGTCAGAATCCCGCTGAAGCTGTTGCGCTTATTGAAGCGGTTGAGGAAACGGGAATGGTTTATACCTACGCCGAAAATTACTGCTATATGAGCGACACTTTTGAAATGTGGCGCAGATTCAGAAGCGGCGATATCGGCGAGCTTCATTTTGCACAGTGCGATTATATTCACGACTGCTCTGCCGACTGGCTCAGCCTTACCTACGGCGATACCGAACACTGGCGCAACCGCATGCCGCCTACGTTCTACTGCACTCATTCCCTCGGTCCCGTGCTGATGATGGCGGACTCCCATCCCGTAAGCGTAACGGGCTTTGAAACTCTGCCCATGGAGCCGTTCCGGAAGGTTGGCAGCGCAACGGGTCATACCAACGGAATTGAAATGATTAAGCTCGAAAACGGCGCGATAATCGAAAGTATTCACGGCGGACTGAAAAGACCGAAGCACAATTACTACAGCCTGTACGGCGCGAAGGGTTACCTCGGCAACCTTGAAAACGACGATATTCTCTGTTACTATGAGGACGGTACGCTTGAAACTGCGGGGGAGAGAGGTACTAAGGAAATATACACGCCCGAGGCGTTTGTTTCCGCGGAGCTTCGCAGAAGCATAGATATGGAATCCCACGGCGGAAGCGATTTCTACGCAACGCATTTCTTTATTCAGAAGATACTCGGCAAGCCTGACGGAGAATGGGCGATAGATGTTTACAAGGCAGTTGATATGGGTATGTGCGGACTTATGGCGCACCGCAGCATACTGAACGGCGGTCAGCCGATGGAAATGCCCGATTTCAGAAAGAAAGAGGACAGAGACAGATACAGAAACGATGTGGCATGCACTGACCCGAAGACAGCGGGCGACCGTCTGCTTCCCGTATCGTCATATCCGGCTTATGTCTATTCCGACGAGGAAAAAGCAGAACTTAAAAGACAGTGGGAAGAAAGTGTCAGAGAAGAATAATTGAATATATAGGCTCTGTACTAAATAACAGTTGATATTGTTGACTTTTTAAGCACTCCATGCTATAATTTATCTTGAATTATAGTCGAAGGAGTGCTCTTTTTATGTCTAAAGCGGTTGATAATATTCTTAAGCTTTATAGTAAATTAACAGACGAGCAGGTAATAGAGTTTCATAAACGCTTTTCCGGTGAACCGCTTGATATGGAAGAATATCTCACCAAGGTCCGTTTTGCAAACGGGCACGTGTGTCCTTTCTGCGGTTCTGCTACTGTTGTAAAAAATGGTAAAAGGCCTGACGGTATGCAAAGATATAGGTGTAAAGACTGTGGGAAGTCATTTAATATCCGTTCAAACAGTATAGTTGCACGCTGCCATAAAGATATGGACACTTGGTCATCATTCATTGAATGTATGATGAATGGTTTATCCATACGTAAAACCGCAGAAATATGCGGCATCAACAAGAATACTGCTTTTCTTTGGAGACATAAGGTGCTGGATATTCTTCGGAATATGATGGCAGATGTGGTTCTTGACGGAATTGTAGAAGCTGATGAAACCTACTTTCCTGTATCGTACAAAGGGAACCACAAAAACAGCAAGACTTTTAAGATGCCGAGAAAAGCCAGACATCGTGGTAAAAGCATAAGGAAGCGAGGAATTTCTAAAGAACAGGTTTGTGTGCCTTGTGCTGTAAACAGAACAGGGTTGTCAATAGCTCAGGTCTCCAACCTTGGACATATCACTATAGACGAGCTGCATTCGATATTTGATGGTAAAATATCGGATACGGCAGAACTTTGTACTGACAAGATGACCTCTTATAAAGCATTTGCGGAAGAAAAGGGCATCAACTTACATCAATTTAAGGCCACAGAGCGTTCAAAAGGTATATATGGTATTCAGCATATCAACAATTATCACAGCGTCCTTAAACACTTTATGGGCAATTTCAGGGGCGTTTCCAGCAAGTATTTGAACAATTATCTTGTATGGCATAACTTCGTTAATTATGCCGGTGAAACTTACACAGAAAAGAAAGCTATAATGCTCCGATATTGTTTGGCGTATCCACAAGAAATAATGGGAGCAACCGTTAGAGATAGGGTTTCCATCCCTGTTGTAATATAAAAAGCCCGCCATAACGACGGGCAAACTCTATTTGATATAAAATTAGCATAAAATGACTTTATACAATTTTGCCTAAGCAACCTTGTCTATTGCTTTTTTATTTTTTGCGGAAGTACAGCAAGCAGTGCCCCAACTATAAGAGATATAACGCCTTTAAAGATAGCCAGACTTTTAATACTCTCTATAAAGTATTCGAGTGGCTCAGCTGCAAGTTTAATTCTTAGTCCCGGAATACAATAGCACATAAATAAATAAGTTGCTACAAACCCGACAACAAAAAGAATAACTGATAATAAATTCTTATTTTTCATAACGATACCTCCGTGCGAATATTTATACGTTAAAGTGTTTGTACTAAATATTATAAATTAACTAAGCGTTTATGTAAACATTAAATTAGTTAAGTTTTTGTAAATAATTAGTTGTTTATAGAATTAATATGTTAGTTGTATATGACAAACTACTCACCTTTTAGTGAATGGTTTTATATTTTTACTATAATATCAACTATAAAATAGTACAGAGCCAATATATAATATGTATACAGGGCAGGGAAGTTGTTCTCTGTCCTGCTTTTTTGGTTTCATTTACAATTTGTTATTATTTACGATAAAATATTATAATAAATGTATGGGATATTCTTATTGAATAAAAATAATAATAAAATAGTAATAAAAGGCTTTTCAAAATCGAAGTAAGGTGATATAATATATCGACTGTATTATCATGGTGATTTTTCGCATGATTTACAGATTAGTTAAAAACAAGGAGAAATATTATGAGTAACAAATATTTCTGTGCAAAGGAAAACGGTAAGCTCCACTATCCGCATACGATACTTACCGGCTTCGGATTCCTTGCGTCATCTATCGCATGGGCAATTTATGACCCGTATATCACAAAGATACTCAACAGACTTCTTTCATCAAGCGAAACAATTTCCGCATGGAGCGCAAAGCTTAACGAGCTTTTCCCGAAGCTTGCGGATTTTGCGGCGGCAAACGGCGAGAATGTTGCTACCGCAGCGGGCGGCATTACGCTTGTTCCTCTGTTTATCGGTATAATAATGACCTTTGACAACATTTTCGGTGTTATTTTCCAGCCGACATTCGGAAAGCTTTCCGACAACACGCATTCGCGCTTCGGCAAGCGCCGTCCTTATGTTATCTTCGGCGCACCGGTTTCGGCAATCCTTTTTGCTATTATTCCGCTTATCGCGGTTAAGCTCGGTTCTCTGCCGCTTACAATGCTGTTTATCATTCTTTTTGTTTTTGTAATGTCACTCTGGCGCGCACCTGTTGTTGCGCTTATGCCTGACCTTACTCCCAGCGAGATGCGCTCGGAAGGCAACGCTGTTATCAACCTTATGGGCGGCGTCGGCGGCGCAATCGGTCTTTTCGCAGGCACAATCGTTACTACGGTTTACTGTCTTGTAACGGGTACGGATTCAAAGGCGGCTGACTACGACGAAATCGTAACCTTCCCCTATGTTTTCCTTCTCGGCGCGGTAATAATGATTATCGGCATGCTTGTTATTCTCTTCTTTGTAAAAGAGCCTGACAGCAGAATCCAGATTAAGGGTGAAATGAATCAGGCGGCTGACGAGGCTGCAAAGAGAAAGGCTGAAAAGGAAGCCAAGAAAGCTGAAAAGGAAGCAAGAAAAGCACAGAAGCTTACTTCTGTTGAAAGAAGAAGCCTTATCTTCATGCTTATGGGTCTGTTCTTCCTCTTCTGCGGCACAAACGCAATATCAACCTTCTTCGCTCTTTTCGCAGAGGAAATCCTCGGCAAGACAACAGGCGAAGCTACGCTTATGACAACTGCTTTTGCCGCTTCATCCGCAATCGGTGCTATCCCCGCGGGCTGGCTCGGCAAGAAGTTCGGCAGAAAGAAGACAATCCTCGGCGGTCTTGCAATCTTCATCATCGCCTTCGGCGCATATCTCGGCGTACAGACTATGGGCATTGCAACTCTCGGCGGAATCCTTATCTGGGTTGCTCTTATCCTCGGCGGTATTGCGAATATGTTTATCACCGTCAATACTCTTCCGCTTGTTCTTGAAATCGGCGGCATTGACAAGGTCGGCACATTCACGGGCTACTATTACACCGCAACATTCTCGGCACAGATTGCAACACCCATCATTTACGGTATCGTCCGCATGTTCACGGGTACTTATATGTCCCTGTTCTACTACTGTCCGATAGCATTCATTCTTTCAACTCTCTGTATTCTTATTGTCAAGCACGGCGAATCAAATACAATTTCAGATGAAATTATCAAGGCTGCACAGCAGGACGATTAATTCCCCGGAACGGGTTTGGAGGTAATATTAATGAGCGAGGCTTTGCTTAAAGTCAGAAATCTGAAAAAGAGCTACGGTTCTCATCAGGTTCTCAAAGGTGTATCCTTTGATATCGAAAAGAATAATATCGTAGGTCTTCTCGGACCTAACGGCTGCGGAAAAACATCCATGATTAAATCAATCGTCGGTCTTATCAATGACTATGAGGGCGAAATCCTCATCAACGGACAGAAGCCCGGCATGGAAACAAAGACTATAGTGGCTTATCTTCCCGAAAGAAACTACCTTGCGCCGTGGATGACTCCGAAGAACGCTATTGATTATATGGCTGATTTTTATAAGAACTTTGATAAGGAAAAGGCCGTTAAAATGGCGGAAACCTTCCAACTTCCTCTTAAGCAGAAGATTAAGACCATGTCAAAGGGTCAGCAGGAAAAGCTTCAGCTTCTGCTTGTTATGAGCAGAAAAGCGGATATCTATATTCTTGACGAGCCTCTCGGCGGTGTTGACCTTGTTTCAAGAGAATTTATTCTTGAAACAATCATGAGAAATCACGCTGAGAATTCGACTATTCTTCTGTCAACTCACCTTATTTACGATATTGAAAAGGTGCTTGACCGCGTGCTTATGATTAAGGACGGCAATCTTGTCGTCAACAAGACGGTTGAGCAGATTACCTCTGAAAACGGAGGAACTGTTGAAGATTTGTTCAGGGAGGTGTTCCGCTATGATGCGCAAGCTTTTGAAGCATGAGTTTATTGCCACGGGCAGAATAATGGGTATAATTTATGCCATAGTTGCTCTGATAATGGGTTATGTTCTTATTTCTTACTTCGCAGGCAACCGCGAGGAAGCGACAATCGGACAGATGCTCGGACTTTCCGTTCTGATGATAGTTTCAATGTGCATGTTTGTTCTCACTGCGGTTATCATGGTAACCAATTTCCAGAAATCACTTTACGGCGACCAGGGATATCTGAGTTTTACGCTTCCCGTAAAGAGCGTTTCACTTCTCACCTCAAAGGTACTTGTCTCAACGGTATGGTTCATTGCGGCCTTTGCCTGCATGATAGGAACATTTGCACTGCTGCTCTTTGTTCTCAAGGAAGACTGGCTCGGCGAGGATTACGACACAATCGCGTCCGTGCTTCCTCTTCTTCTTGAAGGCAAGTCAATCACCACGATTGTCATGTTTGTACTTTTTAAGCTTATTTCTCTTTTTGTTTCTTTCGGCATGTTTACCGTTGAGGTATATTTCGCCATTACAATTGCAAACACAAGACTTTTCCAGAAGCATTACATTCTCTGGACATTGGTTTTCTCAGTTGTTATTATCTCGGTAACTCAGAGAATATCCACGCTTATTGCCGAAGCGGCTCAGTTTGGTCTTGTCATCAACGGCGACAGCGTTTCACTGATGACAAAGAGTACGGAACTCGGAGTGGATTCAATGCCGCTTGACCTTGTTTCCGTGGTTATGGCTGTTATTTTCGGAGCGTTGTTCTTCTACGGAACATTTTATTTGATGAGCAAAAAGGTTAATATAAGATAATTATTTAAATCAGAAGGAGCTATACCCTTGAACGGCTGGACAGATGAAAAAATTATTGAACTCATAAAGTCGAGGCTTAACGCGGCGCGTTTTCAGCACAGTCTGAATGTTGCTCAGAGCGCTTCCGGGCTTGCGGAAAAATACGGTGCCGACCCTGCGGAGGCTTACACTGCGGGACTGCTTCACGACATTATGAAAAATTCCTCACCTGAGGAACAGCTTGGGGTTATAAGCGAGGCGGGAATTGAGCTTATGCCTGTTGAACGCGCCAACAGAAAGCTGTGGCACGCTATTTCAGGCGCGGCGTACATACGCTTTGTTATGGGTATTGATAACAGGGAGCTTATCCGTGCGGTCAGATATCACACAACGGGCAGAGCGGGAATGTCACCACTTGAAACAACGGTTTATCTTGCGGATTACATTTCTGCGGAGCGTGATTATCCGGGTGTTGACGATATGCGCAGTCTTTGCGCGGTTTCGTCGGATGCGGCAATTCTTTACGCACTGGAATTCGGTATTCCCGACCTTGTAAAAAAGGGACAGGTAATACATCCCGACAGCATTGACCTGTATAATGAGGTCAGAATGAAAATACGGAATAATTAAGGAGGAATAGTTTATGACATCACTTGAAACAGCAAAGGCAATTGTTAAAATTCTTGACGAAAAAAAGGCATCGGATATCACTGTTATCGAAACGCAGGAGCTGACGGTTATGTCAGACTATTTTGTTATCGCAAGCGGTAATTCGGGCACTCATGTGCGTTCGCTTGCAGACGATGTTGAATTTGAAATGTCAAAGCAGGGCGTTGAGGTTGACCATATCGAAGGCCGTGCAACAGGCTGGATTCTTCTTGATTACGGCTGCATTCTTGTTCATATTTTTGATAAGGAAAGCAGAGAATACTACAATCTCGAAAGACTCTGGGGCGACGCCGCAAAGGTTGATATCTCAGACATCGTCACGGAAGACTGATTATCGGGGCTTAAGTAACCGCTGATTAAATCGGGGTGTAAAAATCAGTGAGGATATTTTTCGTCAGATGTTTCAAAAAATTTGCAGACATACTAACGTATTTCAAGAATTTTTTGTCCAAAATGGCGGACAATAGTCCGCTGAGTTTTGCGCATCCGATTTAGTCAGGGTTACTTACCGCCCTTACATAAACTTTACGGCTGTGGGTACAGCCATCGGAGGACTATTGAAATGGGTTATGATTTTAAAACGGTAGAAAAAAAGTGGCAGGATAAATGGGAGGAAGCAGGCGTTTTCCACGCAGAGGATTTTTCGGAAAAGCCCAAGTTCTATGCTCTTGTCGAGTTCCCTTATCCCAGCGGCGCAGGTATGCATGTAGGACACATCAAGGCTTATTCGGGTCTTGAGGTTGTTTCAAGAAAAAGAAGAATGCAGGGTTACAACGTTCTGTTCCCGATAGGCTTCGACGCATACGGACTTCCTACCGAAAACTACGCGATTAAAACAGGCATTCATCCGCGAAAAGTTACCGATATGAACATTGAGAAATTCTCAAATCAGCTTCGCAAGGTCGGCTTTTCATTCGACTGGACGCGTGTAACGGACACCACGGAAGAGGGCTACTACAAGTGGACTCAGTGGATTTTCCTTAAGATGTTCGAAAAGGGTCTTGCCTTCAGAGACAAGACACTCGTTAACTACTGCCCCTCATGCAAGGTTGTTCTTTCCAACGAGGACTCACAGGGCGGCAAGTGCGATATCTGCCACAGCGATATCGTTCAGAAGTCAAAGGATGTATGGTATCTCCGCATTACGGAGTATGCCGACAAGCTTCTTGAAGGTCTTGACAGAGTTGGCTATCTTCCCAATGTCAAGCTTCAGCAGAGAAACTGGATAGGCAAGTCAACGGGCGCCTTTGTTGTTTTCCATGTAAAAGGCTCGGATAATGAAAAACTTAAGATTTATACAACCCGTCCCGATACACTCTTCGGCGTGACATTTATGGTTATGGCTCCCGAGCATCCCATGATTGACAGGTATGCCGACAGAATCGCAAACTTTGACGAGGTTACCGGATACAGAAAAGAATGTGCAAAGAAGACGGAGTTTGAGAGAACACAGCTTGTCAAGGACAAGACAGGCGTTAAACTCAGCGGTCTTGCGGGCATCAACCCCGTTAACGGCAAGGAAATTCCGATTTACATATCCGACTATGTAATGATGGGCTACGGCACAGGCGCAATCATGGCTGTGCCCGCGCACGACGAGCGTGACTATGACTTTGCAAAGAAGTTCGGCATTGACATCATCGAGGTTCTCAAGGGCGGCGACATCAGCAAGGAAGCCTACACCGGCGAGGGTATCCATGTTAATTCGGAATATCTTGACGGTCTGAACAAGCAGGAGGCTATTGACAGGATTATCGAGGTTCTTACCGAAAAGGGCGTCGGCGAAAAGGGCGTTCAGTTCAAGATGAAGGACTGGGCATTCAACAGACAGCGTTACTGGGGCGAGCCTATTCCCATTGTATACTGCGACAAGTGCGGCATGGTTCCCGTTCCGTACGACCAGCTTCCGCTTAAGCTGCCCAGAGTTGAAAACTTTGAACCCGGCTCAGACGGCGAAAGCCCGCTCGCAAAGATTAATTCATTCGTTAAGTGCAAATGCCCCAGGTGCGGCGGCGACGCAAGACGCGAAACCGATACAATGCCTCAGTGGGCAGGTTCCTCATGGTATTTCTTAAGATATATCGACCCGAGAAACGACAAGGCTTTTGCAGACGCTGAAAAGCTTAAGTACTGGGGACAGGTTGACTGGTACAACGGCGGTATGGAGCATGTTACCCGTCACATGATTTATTCCCGTTTCTGGCACAAGTTCCTCTATGACCTCGGCGAGGTTCCCTTTGACGAGCCTTACGCAAAGCGTACGGCACAGGGACTTATTCTCGGACCCGACGGCGATAAGATGAGCAAATCCAAGGGCAATGTTGTTGACCCGCTTGATGTTGTTGCGGAATTCGGCGCGGATGTTCTTCGTACCTATGTTCTCTTCATGGGCGACTATGAAAAGGCTGCTCCGTGGTCAAAGTCTTCCGTTAAGGGCTGCAAGCGTTTCATCGACAGAGTATGGGCGCTTCAGGACATCCTTGTTGACGGCGACGAATATTCAAAGGAGCTTGAATCCTCGTTCCATAAGACGATTAAAAAGGTTACCGAGGATATTGAGAACATGAAGTTCAACACGGCAATCGCCGCATTGATGACACTCCTCAATACAATTGCAGACAACGGTAAGCTCAACAAGGCGGAGCTTAAGACCTTCGTAACTCTCCTCAATCCCTTTGCACCTCACGTTACAGAGGAAGTATGGGAGGCACAGAAGTTCGGCGGAATGCTTGCAAACGGCGAATGGCCCGGGTTTGACGAGGCAAAGTGCGTTGACGAGCAGATTGAGATTGTTGCTCAGATTAACGGCAAGGTTAAGGCAAAGCTTATGATTCCCGCGGAAATCGAGTCGGCTGACGCAATCGAGCTTGTAAAGAAGAACGAAACAATTGCGCAGGCTATCGAGGGCAAGACAGTTGTCAAAGAGCTGTATGTCAAGGGAAGACTTGTTAATATTGTAGTTAAATAAAATGCAGTGACTGCCGCCTTTAGCGCAGAACGAGAAGTAAAACATTTCATTATCATCAAATAATAATGAAATAAGCAATTCTGAGATAATAGTATTTTCTCGTCATCTCAGAATTGCTTTTCTCTTATCTTTTATTTTACTTTTCGTTCTGCGCTAAAGGCGGCAGTTCCATTTTAATCCGTTTTTTTCAGATTTCCTTTGCGCCTCAGAATTGTTTTGTCCCTTTCGTTTTCCGCAAGTCCCTGTGAAATTTCGGGGAACTCATTATCCGAGTCACTTGTAGGCTGAATTTCATAAGTGCCGTATTTGTGGAGAAGCTCATCACAGGTTTCGGGCTGTCCCATAACTGCATCCGCGATATTGCGGTAAAGCTTTGATTCTTTTCCGTCCATTTTATCACCTGTCAGTATTATTTCCGTATTCGCATTTATAATGACTGAAAATACTTGACAAAAAATAAAAATAATAGTATTATTTGTTATCCGATAACCCGTGCGGGCGTGAACAATTATCACGCCCGCTGAATATATTTATTTAAAGTGACTGTTCGGAGGTGAACGCTGTGAATTCTCTTATTTCCGTTTTCGACGGAATTCGTGATATCGGACTGGCGTCGCTTTTTATCAAAATTATTTTTGCTGTTCTTTTCGGCGGACTTATCGGTCTTGAAAGGGGACAGAAGCACCGTGCGGCAGGCAGCCGTACATACATGATAGTATGTTTAGGCGCGGCAATGACGATAATGCTTGCGCAGTATGACGCGTTTCAGCTTGCAACTCGCATGCATGAATGGGTTGACGCCATAGGCGCAAAGGTCGATGTTACCCGTTTTGCTTCAAAAGCAGTCAACGGAATCGGCTTCCTCGGAGCAGGTACAATTATCGTAACAGGCCGTCAGGAGGTCAAGGGACTTACCACAGCGGCGGGACTCTGGGCGTCGGCATGTATGGGTATCGCAATCGGCGCGGGCTTTTATGAATGTGCAATTCTCGGCTTTGCCCTTATACTTATTACAACAATACTTTTTAACAGGCTTGGCTCATGGATTGTTGTTCATGCGAGAAATATGGATTTATATGTTGAGTTTGCCGAAATGGAAAACCTCGGCGAGATTATTTCAACCATAAAGGCTATGGATATGCAGATTTTTGATGTTGATATTCAGCGCGAAAAATCGTCCAACGGCGTAACAATCGGCGCGGTTATTTCAGCAAGACTTCCTAAGGGTCAGACGCATTCGCATGTTATGTCCGCAATTTCAAAATTTGATTTTGTCACGCTTGTTGACGAGATATAAGGAGGGAACGCAATGCTTGGCTGTTTTGATTTTTTACGCGATATTTCAACAGTATCGGTAATGGTAAGGCTTTTCGTTGCCGTTCTCTGCGGCGGATTCATCGGTATTGAGCGTGAGCATAAGCGCCGTCCCGCAGGCTTCAGAACTCATATTCTTGTCTGTCTCGGTTCGGCAATGACGACGATGACAAGTCAGTATCTTCTGACTGAGCTTGGTCTTTACAATGATATTTCCCGTCTCGGCGCAGGCGTTATCGCGGGCATGGGTTTCCTCGGCGCGGGTACGATTATTGTCACAAAACGCCGTCAGGTAAAGGGACTTACCACGGCGGCAGGTCTGTGGACATGCGCAATTATCGGTCTTGCGGTAGGCTCGGGCTATTTTGAGCTTGGTATAATTGCAACCGCTGTTATTCTTCTTGCTGAGCTGTTCTTTTCACGCTTTGAATACTGGATGCTTTCAAACTCAAAGAATCTTAATATTTATGTGGAGTACAACGGAAGTGAGAATCTTGATGATGTTATCCGAATGATAAAGGGATACAGAATCGTTATAATCGACCTTGAAATTACAAAATCGGGCAACAATTCGTGTGCGATTTTTTCTCTTCAGCTGCCGAAAAAGTTTTCTCATGATAAAATAATGACCGCAATTTCCACTTCTGAGGGAATTGTTTCCGTCGAAGAGCTGTAAAACAGGTTTTAAATAATAATTGAATAATATTCAATAGATTGGGAGTAAAAAATGAAGATTGTAAAAAAAATAAAAAATATGTTTATCAATCCTGAAAAGGCACAAGAGTTATTTTTATCTTCTCATGGATTTAAACATGGAAAGAATTTTAACAACTATAGTCCTTATGCTATAGACGCAGGTTGGCCATGGCTTATTTCAGTTGGTGATGATGTTACAATTTCTTCTGATGTGAAAATATTGGCTCATGATGCGAGTACAAACAAAACAGGAGCAAGAACTAAGATTGGTGTTGTGACTATTGGTAATAATGTTTTTATTGGTGTGGGAAGCATTATTTTGTGCAATGTTCATGTTGGAGATAATGTTATAATCGGAGCAGGCGCGGTTGTTACAAAAAGTATACCGTCTAATAGCGTTGTTGCAGGTAATCCTGCGAAAGTAATCTGTACTTTTGATGAATATAAAAATAAACATCTTCAGAATCGAAAAACCCATCCTGTCTTTAATCAACATGAATGGAATGAATGGATTAATGCTTCTCCTGATGAATGGGAAGAAATGAAAGAAAAATTAAATGATACTTTTGGATATCTTTGATTTATGTAACTGAATTTATGAAAAATAATTGATTTTTACAGTTAGTCTTATATAGTATAGCTTGATTAACTTGCTGCAATTTTATATCTACGAATATTTATTTTCTGAAAAATTTTATTGACAAGCAATATTTTTTATGATAAAATAATCCCATATATTAAGAAATTTGCCCCTGCAAGTTTGCGGAGGGAGGGAATACAGTGAGTCAGGTAAAAGTTAAGGAAGGCGAATCTTTGGACAACGCTCTCAGAAGATTTAAGAGACAGACTTCAAGAGACGGCGTTATTCAGGAAGTTCGTAAAAGAGAACATTATGAAAAGCCTTCAGTAAAGCGTAAGAAAAAGTCTGAGGCTGCTCGTAAGAGAAAGTTCAAATAAGACAGTTAAACGGATGCCTTTCGGCATCCGTTTTTTCGTGCATTTTTAATTGAAAAACATATTATTCATGAACCTTTCGTTGAATTTCGGATTTCCGCCGAGGTCAACGGAGGTCATTTTTTTTGCAAGCTCCCGCATTTCGTTTACAGCTTCGGGATTGCCGATACACATCAGCGCCCCCTGCAGGCTTGTGTTGCCGACTGCTTTGATTCTGTTTTGAGGAAGCTCCGGCAGAAGGCCGGATGAAACGGCGCTTCCGGTGTCCAGATAATACCCGAGTCCGCCTGCAATGCACAGACTGTCAATGTCGGGATAGCGTATGCCAACGGTATCCGCAAGAGTTTCAATGCCCGAAAAGACCGCGCTTTTGGCAAGCTGATACTGACGGATGTCCTTTTGCGAAATGTAAACGTTTTTGCATATGTCAAACTGACCGTTTTCCGCGTATCCGCTTTCGTCAATCAGATTCTGCCGGAGCATAACGGCTATTGCGTCGACAATTCCCGCTCCGCAGATGCCGACAGGTCTTGCGCCGCCGATTGTTGTATATCCGATTTCACCGTCCTCGGTGAAAACCCTGTCAACCGCACCTGTTATTCCTCCGACGCCGCACTCAATACATGCGCCCTCAAGGGCAGGTCCTGCCGCGGTCGAGGTGCAGTAAAGTCTGCCTCTGTCGGAGAAAACAAGCTCTCCGTTTGTGCCGAGGTCGGCAAAGAGGATGCGCCTGTCGGTTCTGTGCAGACCGAGAGCGTAAACTCCCGACACGATATCACTGCCGATAAAAGCTGAAAAAGAGGGAAGAACCGTCACTTTATTTATGTTCAGTCCTGCTTTTTCTCCGCAGAGATATACAGCATCTGTAAACTGCGGAGTAAAGGGGTAAACGCCCATGCTATCGGGAGAAACGCCGCAGAGAATGTGCAGCATCGTCGTATTGCCGGAAATAATTGCTTCCTCCGCCTCGCCGTCATGGTCAAGCTCTGCAATCAGATTGTTTATGCAGCCTCTGATAAGCCCTGTAAGCTCGTTGAGCGCACCGTCTGAGCAGGCTTCAATACGGCTGATAACATCCGCACCGTAAGCACTCTGAGGATTAAGGCATGACGCCGTGACGGTTGAACCGTCTTTTTTCAGAAATGCCGCCGCAACGGTGGTTGTGCCTATGTCTATTGCGATTCCGCAGGCATTTTTTCGGATTTCTGCCTTTTCACTGAAATCCGTCAGACCGCTTCCGCACTCAAAATCAAGCCTTATAACCGCGTTTTCAAAGACAGTCGCCTTACAGCTGCGAATCATGCCGCTGCTGTCGGGACTTTCATTCAGAAAGCTTCCGTCTGCAAGCTGAACGGCGCATTTGCCGCAGGTACCGCGCCGTCCGCAGGCCGCGGGTACCGCAAAACCGTTATCGGCAAGAACATCTGCAAGCACAGAGCCTTCGGATGCGGCGAGTTCGTATTTCTTTTCGGGGGTGATGACGGTAATTGTTTTCATAATCAGTCCTCGTAAAATAATTCCGATGCTTCAAAAAATGCATCAATGTTTTCCCATTTTGCGCCTGACGGTATGTCACAGCCGGATGAAAGTACAAAATTAGGATATGAGGAACACTTGTTCAGAAGTGTATTTACGGCTTCTTTCATTTTTTCGGGAGTGCCGTCTCTGAAAAGACCGACCGGGTCAATATTACCCATAACAAGCTTGTCGGACGGCGCGGACTTAAGAAGTCCGCAAAGGTCGCAGGCATTGCCGAAATGGTAGGCGTCGCAGCCGTTTGCGAAAATCGAGTCGGTCATGCGGACAACTCCCTGTCCGCAATTGTGGTATATAACCGTGAAGCTGTCATCCTTAACCGCTTCGGCAAGCTGCCTTGTATACGGAGCGGAAAATTCTTCCTCAAGAGCAGGAGAAAGCAGACCGGCAACAGGCTCGGCAAGAATAACGCCGTCCGCGCCTGCGGCTTTAAGCGCATTGATATAATTGATAAGAAATTCCGTGCATTTTCCAAGCACGCATTTAACCGTATCGGGGTCGTCGAAGCACCAGTACATTATTTCGGTGACATCCATAAGTCTGCCTGCAAGCGAAAACGGAGCCGCCGCGCCTGCAAGCACGGGTCTGTCGGTAATAAGCTCTTTTGCTTTTCTGACAGCGTCGGTAAAAATGTCTGCGCGTCCGCTTCTGATGTCGGGAATTTTAAGCTTTTCCGCATCTTCAGACGAAGCTACAAGGGTATTCTCAACCGCGGGTACGGCGTTGTCGCTGAAGGAAATTTTTGCGCCGAAGCATTCCGCTTCAACGGACAGGTCCATAACCGTGACTGCCGCGGCGGTATCGCATCTGTCTGCGACAGCTTTCATTATTTTTGCCTGTATTTCACTGTCGGTAACGGCTTCCTTAACGGTTGCGCCGATAAGCGAAACGGCAGGATAGGAGAGAATCGGAAGTGGTTTTTTAGCTTCGGAATATCTGTACAGCTTATTTTCTCTGTTCATAATATCACACCTTTTGTGTTTAACTGTCGGTAAACTGCAATTTATCGCAGGTGCCGCAGAGACTTAACGCGCCTCAAAAGAAAACAGGCGCATGGCTTCGCCGCCGCAGTTGGCTTCTTTCATAATAAGACGGAGAACCCTGATTTCTTTCCCGCCGCAGTTCAGTCTGAACATTCTGCGCGCGTTATCGGTAACATCCGCAAGAAGCTCTGTCTCGCCGCCGGCTGTTACAGCTTCAACGGTGAAGACCCTGCAGAGCGTTGAAGGCAGATGCATAACGGGGGAGTCGGGCAGAAGGTTACAGCGAGTCATGTGCGTCCGTTCGCAGCCGTCTCCCGGCAGAGTTTCGCGGTTAAGGTCGGAATCGAAAATGATTCTGATCTCGTTTATTTTTACTGCACTTTCAAAGCGGTATTCAATAACATCGTTCGCCGCACACTCGAAAACGTTTTCCCTGTCATTGCCGTCGCGCAGATTTTCAAGGCTTTTCATTTCTTTTCCGTTAAGCGTAAGCGACGCGGATTCTGTAAGCTTTTCGGGCGTTCTCGGATGATGCGGAAGCAGGCAGTCGTCCCACAGCAGATTGCTCTGCAGCTCGTCAAGATGCTTTTCGTAAACCTCATCGGGACCGCATTTATATTTGTCTGCAATTGCCGCCGCCGTTCCGACAGCCTGACCGCAGACGGCGCAGGTTGCCATAACTCTTGTTGAGGACATGGCGGCGTGCGTCATTGAAATATTTCTGCCTGCAAAGAAGAGATTTTCCGTGTTTTCGGAATAAAGCGTGCGGTAGGGAATCGCGTATGGCGCAGGCGTTCTGTATGATGTGTTCGGGTGTCCGTCATAGCGGAAGCCTGCGGGGTCATGGTCGTCGAGCGGCCATCCGCCGTAAGCGGCAACATCGGGGAAGCTTCTGTCTGATGTTATATCGTTCTGCGTCATGATGTATCTGCCGACCATGCGCCGAGATTCGCGTTTGCCCGGCAGGAAGCCGATAAAATCAAGCTGCCAGTAATCCGCATCGTCAAATCTGCCGCTGTTTTTGATATAGTCCCACATTCCGTAGGCGAGAGCTATCAGTCTGTCACGGATAAGCTCCGCGTCGCCGATTGTGTCCATGTCGCCGCCAAGCTCAAGGTACCAGTAATTCTCGCTTGGCGAGTTCATATGCGGACAGCGGTACCGCACATCCTCGTCTGTCAGCTTCATTGCGAATGAAGGCGCGGTATAGCTGACCTTCTGCGTACCCTGGTGAGCCTGAATGAGGCAGGAATTGCCCATTGTCTTTCTGTCGGCGGTTTTGGTGCTGACATTTTCGCCGAATTCGTTCGCGGATTCTCTGCCGACGCGGTAATGCGCGCCCGTCAGCGGAGCAAGAATGCTGTCGCCCGAGCAGTCGGAAAAATTATCGGCATATACCCTGCAGAACTGCTGCGTCGTCATCTGCCAGCCCGTGACGGATTTTATTCTGTTCCCGTCCATTTCGGCGTCCATGCAGGAGCAGTTCATCAGCAGAGTTATGTTCTTTTCTTTTTTCACAAAGTCCCAGAGCATGCCGTCAAAAACGGGGTAGAGCTTGTACGGATTTGAACGCAGGTTCTCCATGAAAAGCTCTTCCATAATGCCCGTTTCCGCAACATTTTTACCCTGCGCTCCGCAGACCCACATGCGTATTTCGGAGGACGCGTTTCCTCCGAGCATGGGACGGTCATGCATTAGTATTACTTTTGTTCCTCTGCGTGCGGCGGCAACGGCGGCGCATATGCCTGCCAGACCTCCGCCGATAACGCAGAAACCGGTTTTGTATTCTGCGGTTTTAAGCATAATTACACCTTATTTATACTGATAAACTCTTACATAGTCAACAATGAAATCTGTCGGAGCTTCGGCATTTGTTTCAATTGAAGCCCCTGCCCATGATTCGCCCGCGATGCCGTCGTCGCCGCCGACCTCAACGGAAAGCAGAATGAATTCGGGAACCTGACACGCACCGCCGAAATCGGACCTGCCTGCCTTTACGCCGTTGATGTAGAAGATATATTCGTCCTCGTTCCACTCAACTGCGTAGGTGTTGTATTCCTCATAGGGATTGTTTTTAATAAGTCTGCTGCGGTGTGCGCTTCTCTGCTGATGATATTCGCCGTAGCCGTCATAGTGGATTGCACCCGAAACAACATTCGGGTTTTTCTGACCGTAGTAGGCTGACTCGAAAACGTCGATTTCCGCGCCGTCAACACCGCCGTTGCCGATGTTGCCTTCATCGCCTGTATAGAGCCAGAAAGCTGACCACAGGCCTACGCCCTTGGGCAGAATGCAGCGGCATTCAAAATAGCCGTAGGTCTGGGAGAACAGGCCGTTCATTGTATCAATTCCTGCTGTATACCAGCCCGGCTTTCCGTTATTATTGTAGCCGTCGGGATAATATTTTGTCGCGATGTGAAGATTGCCGTCGATTACGGTACACATGTCGCGGTTCCAGTAGCCGCCTCTGCGGATATAGCTGCCCGAAGCGTCTGCCGCCCATGAGCCGTGCATTTCCCATTTTGTTCCGTCAAGGCTGTCACCGTCAAATTCGTCCGCCCATACAAGCTCAAATTTGCTCATGTCCGCTCCTTTGCCGTGAGGGTAGGTGGGAAGGTCAAAAATGCTGCAGAAAAGCGACGCGATTGCAAGTGCGATTGTTACGAAGAATTTTGCGACTTTTACCATAAAAATCTCTCCTTTAATCAGTAATTGACTTTATAATACGCGGCAAGCTTTGCCACTTCTTCGGGAGTGAGAGCTTTATTGAAAATAATAAGGTCATCGATGTTGTAAACATTAACGTTGAATTCGTTATTGCCCCTGAAGGAGCATTCGTTGCCGACTGTGAACGGCATATTGTCAAAGCTGACATCGTAGCGCTTGTCTATAATTGCAGAGCGTTTCGGCTGAAAGTTGTTGTATGAGGTCAGCACCATGTTTTCACGGTCAACGCAGACAAGCGCGTGAACCCAGCCCTCGGAAACCTCGTTGATAAACGGTGTGATGTATTCCTCATAGGTGCTGTGGTCATCGCTTTCAAGGCTCAGAAGCGTACCGCTGTCCGTTTCGCTGAACATGAAGCCGCGGCTTTCAGCGCGCATTGCCTTTGTGCCGCAGATATAGCAGTTGCCTCTGACTGACGGCTCAATTTTAATCCATACCGCGATTGAAAAGCTGTCGCTGCCGAATTTAATATCCTCGGAGGAAAGCCAGCCGATTGCGCCCAGTTCGCCGCGTGAGCCGTATCTGCCCTCGGTGTAGTATTTTATCTGTCCGTGCTTTTTAAAGCTGACCCTGCCAAGCTCATCCTTTGCGTCGTTGTCAAAGAACATTGCGAGCTTGATTTCATCTCTGCTGAAATACGAAAGCAGACCGTTTTCGGAGTCAATTGGCGGCGTCGGTTCGGTCTTAATGTTGAACGGCTCGGCAAATGTTTTGTTGTATTCGCCCTGATAGTCGCTGAAAATGTCAAGAGGAATCTGTGAGGAATACTTCATTTTATCGTATTCGGGAATTTCAAGACCGAATGCGTGAAGAATTACGGCGTTGATATCCTTTACCTGAACATAATCAATTTCGCATTTGTTTACGGTTTTGCCCGCGGCGGCAAAATAAACATACTTTTCGCCGTCGGAGTATGAGCCGTGACCTTTTTTGTATCCGCCGTGGTCGGCAAGAGCGGTGAAAAGAGTGTCCTCCGCGATTCCGGCTTTTTTATATGCTTCATAAACTCTGCCGACAAGGGCGTCGGTTTTTCTTATCTGTTCAAGATGTCCCTCAGTGCCGTAACCGAAGCCGTGTCCCGCCTCGTCGCAGCCGTCAAACTGAATGAACAGCAGCTTCGGCTTTCTTGCGACAGCGGCTTCAATCTGCTGACATACGGTTTCATCGTCGCCTGTGTATTTCTCAACGCCGATATCCTCCTCGATGATGCCGAAATTAATAGGGTCCCAGTTTGAGCAGGAAACAAGCAGAGCGTCGGGAAAAGCTTCTCTCGTTCTTGCGAAAAGCGTCGGTATGTCCTTGCGCTCATATTTGCGCTGACAGACAGTGCCGTTTGTCAGGTCGTGAATTTCGGGGTCGGCGCCCGTAAGCATTGAACCCCAGTTCTGCGCGCTGATTGTCGGGTACATCGACAGCCCGTAAAAGGACTGCGCGCCGTTTTCAAAAATTCTGTCTAAATTCGGTGTGTCGGTATTTTTGTTGAAATTTCCCATTCCGTCAATGCCTATAATGACGGCGTGTTCATATGTATAGCTCATACTGTCACCTCAGAAAGTATATTCTTTGTCGGGTTCAATTTCGGTTCTTTCACCGTTCAGCACGAAAGTTCCGCCGCTGACGGTGGATTTAACTTTATAAACACCGTCTGCATATTCAACCGAAACAGTTCCGTCTCTTACGGGAACAGAAGCGCTGAACGATTTGTATCTGCCTGCGTTCGGCTGAATGTCAAAGGTTTCGCTGCCGATTGAAGTCGGCTTTACGCCTGCGCAGTTTTCAAGCAGCAGAAGAATCGGGCCGCTGCCCCACGCATGGCAGAGTGATTTGCCGTAAGGCTCGCCGTACATTTCAAGATGTTTATCGCCGTTCTGCTCGGGGTCAAATGCCTCCCAGACGCTTGTTGCACCGAGCTTCAGCATTCCGCCCCAGTAGGAGTCAATGTAATCCTGCGCCGTTTCAAGCCTTCCGACTCTGCAAAGAGCCATCAGCTCATACAGCTTGAAATAAGGAGTTGTAATCTGCGGATGCCCGGGATTGTCAAAAACATTTTTAACGATGCTTTCGGTTTGCTTTTCATCGGCAAAACCGAACAGCACCGCAAAGACATTTGTCTGTCTTGAAACAAAGTTTTTTCCCGATTGGAAGCTGTCAATAAACGCTCCCTTTCCGGCGTTCCAGTAATCTTTATTTATCTTTGTTTTAAGCTCATCGGCTTTGCCGGAGTATTCGTCCGCTTCGCCCATTGCCGCTGAGAGATTTTTCATTGAGATATAAGTCTGCCACAGCAGAATCTGTTCCGCACAGTGTGCGCCGTCCTTGTCAAGCACGCCCCAGTCAATAAAAATCCAGTCCTTCGGACGCTTGACAACATATCCGTTTTCAAGCCGAGAAATGACAAAATCATAAAGCGCTTTTACCTTAGGATAAACGCGTTCAAGAAAAGCCTTGTTTCCGGTTGCGAAGTAATGCTCCCAGACGGAAATAATCAGATAAGCCGAGTAATCGTTGATTGTGTTGATGTGCTGTTTGTAAGGCGGCTTTCCGAAAAGCGATATAATCGTTCTTTCGGTTATATCGGGTTCGTTGTAGAGATAACGGTTGATTTTGAACGACTGATACGCGTCGCCCGACCATACCCAGCGGTCACGCTTTATGCCGTCAAGATAGCATTCGCGCGAGTTGAGATGGAATGTGTATGCGCAGATATCCCATATCTTTTTAACGGTTTCATCGTCGCATTCAAAGCTGCCCCTGTCATCAATCGGCAGATATTCGTACTGAGCTTCAATTTCTGCCTCGCCGATGACATAAATATATCTGAAAGCTCTCGCGGGACGCAGGGGACTGTCATTTTCCTTCAGCGTTTCGCTGACAATTGCGTCCTTAAGGTCAAGCGCTTCTTTTCTGCTCTCGCCGTAAACGAGCTTTATTCCGCTCAGATTATCGGCTTTTACTGTAACGGGGCCGAATGTTTCCCTGCCGAAATCGTAAAGCTTTCCGCCGTCAACATCCTCAGTGCTTACGGGTGTCAGCGGCTCATAGCTGAACGGGAAAACGCTCGGGTCAGAGTCGGGAGAGTCGAAATAATCTCTGTATCCGACGGGCTGATTGTCTTCATCGGCGGCGCTTGCGACCCATGTTTCGTCGGTTTTGAGATATTCGGAATCTATGTAAAATGACGGGAATGTATCAAAGTCAAACAGCCTTACCGTTATTGTATGTCTGCCCTTTGCAACAGGCAGGTCGGTGTTGACGGGACTGTTTCTGTAATTTGTCTGCACCATGCCGTCCGCCTTTGTGACAATGCGGATTGTCGTATCCTCAGGCACCTCGTATTCCTTATAAAAGCTGACGCTTACCTCGGGACGGGCTATGTGCCACATACAGGGATATGCATGTCCTTTTTCTTCTCTTCTGCATGAAAGAAGCATATGATGATATATTTCGTAGTCGCCGTTGTACCATATCCATTTTGCCTTTCCTGCCATAAAGCAACCCTCCGGACGCAGTATATTTAAATAATTATATCATTTAATGTTTTTATTTTCAACATAAACAATGCTTCCTCATTGACTGGAGTGAAAAAAAGATATATAATTTCAGTTAGTATTATGGAAAGTTTTTACTTGTGAAAGGCGTGTGAGCTGTGTTTAAAAAGATGCTTGAAAACGGTTTTATTTTCCTTGACGGTGCAATGGGTACGGTTATTCAGCAGAAGGGTATAAATGCGGGTAAATATCCCGACCTGCTCTGCTTTACCGAGCGCGATACGCTTATTGAAATTCACCGCGAATATGTCGAAGCAGGCAGCAATATCATTTATTCAAACACCTTCGGCACTAATAAATTCAAGCTTGAGGGCAGCGGCTGTACGGTTAAAGAGGTTATGAACGGCGCTGTTTCGGCGGCAAAGGAAGCTGCTCAGGGCAAAGCGCTTGTAAGCTGCGATATCGGACCTCTCGGTCAGATGCTTGAACCGCTCGGAACGCTTACGTTTGAGGAAGCTTACGAGGCTTTCAGAGAGGTTGTTGCCGCGGGCGTCGAGGCAGGCGCAGACCTTGTTACAATCGAAACAATGTCCGATTTATACGAAGTCAGGGCGGCTCTGCTTGCAGTTAAGGAAAACAGCGATTTGCCCGTTATCGTTTCAATGTCATTTGAGAAGAACGGCAGAACCTTTACGGGCTGTACTGCCGAAGCCTTTGCGCGCACCGTGACGGCTCTCGGCGCGGACGCAATCGGTCTTAACTGTTCCATGGGTCCCGATGATATTTACCCGATTATTAAAACTATTGCGGATAATACGGATTTGCCCGTAATCGCAAAGCCAAACGGCGGTCTGCCCGACCCGATAACAGGACAGTTCAGTCTGACAGCGGAGAGCTTTGCGCAGGAAATGCTCAAATGCGTTGAGGCAGGTGCGTCGGTTGTCGGCGGCTGCTGCGGAACATCGCCGAAGCATATCGCAGAGCTTAAAAAGCTGCTTGCAGATAAAAAGCCTGCCCGCAGAAATTATCGCAAATCAAGCTGTGTCTGCACACCGCAGAAGACAGTCAGCATTGACGGCGTGCGTGTAATCGGTGAAAGAATAAACCCCACGGGCAAGAAGCGCTTTCAGCAGGCTCTGCTTGAAAACGATATGGATTTCATCGTTCAGCTTGGCGTTCAGCAGGTTGACGCGGGCGCGGAAATCCTTGATGTTAATGTCGGCTATCCCGGCGTTGACGAAAAGACAATGCTTCCCGCCGTTGTCAAAAAGCTGCAGAGCGTTCTGAGTGTTCCGCTTCAGCTTGACTCGACAAATCCCGAGGCTCTGGAGGCGGGTCTGCGTGTTTACAACGGCAAGCCTGCGGTCAATTCCGTCAACGGCGAAACTGAAATAACGGATAAGATTCTGCCGCTTGTAAAGAAGTACGGCGCGTCGGTTGTCGGACTTACGCTTGACGGCAGCGGAGTTCCGAAAACAGCGGAAAAGCGCTTTGAAATCGCAGAAAAAATCCTTGCGAAAACCCGTGAATACGGCATCCCCGACGAGGATTTATGGATAGACTGCCTTACGCTTACCGTTTCAGCTCAGCAGGAGCAGGCAGTCGAAACTCTTAAGGCTCTCAGCAGAGTGAAAAACGAGCTTGGACTTAAAACGCTTCTCGGTGTTTCAAATATTTCGTTCGGTATGCCCAACAGGGAACTTGTGACGGCAACATTCCTTTCGCAGGCGCTTTATGCGGGACTTGATATGCCGATTATCAACCCGAATCTCGAAGAGCTGATGAACATTGTCTGTGTTCACCGCGTTCTTTCGGGCGAGGATAAGGAGAGCAAGCGCTTTGTTGAACTGTTCGCAGGTCAGCAAACATCAGCGGCGCCGGCAGCAAAGGCTGAAATGACTCTTGAACAGGCGGTTATCCGCGGACTGAAAAGCGAAGCCGCCGAGCTTGCGAAAAAAGAGCTTGCGGTTTCGGACGAGCTGACTATAATTCAGAATAAACTCATACCCGCGCTCGATAAGGTAGGCGCCGATTACGAAAGCGGAAAAGCATTTCTCCCTCAGCTTTTAAGCTCGGCACAGGCGGCACAGGGCGTATTTGATGTTATAAAGCTTTCACTTGAGGGCAAGGGCGGCGACACGGTTAAAAAGGGCAAAATAGCTGTTGCCACAGTCAAGGGCGATATTCACGATATCGGAAAGAATATTGTTAAGACAATCCTCGAAAACTACGGCTACGAAGTATTTGACCTCGGCAAGGATGTTTCTCCGGAGGAAGTCTGCAAAACAGTAACAGAGAATAATATTCATCTTGTCGGACTTTCCGCGCTTATGACAACAACTCTTCCTGCCATGGAGCAGACAGTAAAAATGCTTAAGACTCTGCCCGAAAAGGTTGTCACATGGGTCGGCGGTGCGGTTGTAACCGAGAGCTATGCCGAAAGCATCGGAGCGGATTATTACGCAAAGGACGCGAGAAAATCCGTTGAAATTGCAAAGAAAGAATTAGGTTAATATTGAGTAACCATTGACGAAAAATTTTCTCGCTGATTTTCACACCCCGATTTAATAAGCGGTTACTTATGGATTGACTTTGAAAAACTAATGTTATATACTTACTTAAACAAAGAAAAGGAGCGGTACAAATGAGCTATTTAACAGACATTGAAATTGCACAGCAGTGCGAGATGAAGCCGATAACCGAAATTGCAAAGGCTGCAGGCGTTGACGAAAAATATATTGAACAGTACGGCAAGTACAAGGCAAAGGTTGACTATTCTCTGCTTAAGGAAAACGATAATAAGGACGGCAAGCTCATTCTTGTTACCGCCATCACACCCACACCGGCAGGCGAGGGAAAGACAACGACTACAATCGGTCTTGCCGACGGACTCAAGAGAATCGGCAAAAATGTTGTTGTAGCTCTGCGTGAGCCTTCACTCGGCCCTGTTTTCGGCGTCAAGGGCGGCGCGGCAGGCGGCGGATATGCACAGGTTGTTCCCATGGAGGATATCAATCTCCATTTCACAGGCGACTTCCACGCAATCGGCGCGGCAAACAATCTTCTTGCAGCCATGCTTGACAATCATATTCATCAGGGCAACGCTTTGGGCATCGACACACGCCGCATCACATGGAAGCGCTGCGTTGATATGAACGACAGACAGCTCAGAAATGTTGTCGACGGTCTCGGCGGCAAGGTTAACGGCGTTCCCCGTGAGGACGGCTTTGACATCACTGTTGCGTCGGAAATCATGGCTGTTTTCTGTCTCGCAACTTCTATAACAGACCTTAAGGAAAGACTTTCAAAAATTATTGTCGGCTATAACTTCGAGGGCAAGCCCGTTACGGCAGGCGACCTTAAGGCGGTCGGCGCAATGACAGCTCTTCTCAAGGACGCTATCAAGCCGAACCTTGTTCAGACTCTTGAAGGCACACCTGCATTTGTTCACGGCGGTCCGTTCGCAAATATCGCACACGGCTGCAACTCCGTTATCGCTACAAGAATGGCAATGAAGCTCGGTGATTACGCTGTTACGGAGGCAGGCTTCGGCGCTGACCTCGGCGCAGAGAAATTCCTCGACATAAAGTGCCGTTACGCAGGTCTTAAGCCCTCCGCAGTCGTTGTTGTTGCAACTGTCCGCGCACTTAAGATGCACGGCGGTCTTGCAAAGACAGAGCTTGGCACAGAGAATCATGAAGCACTCGGCAAGGGAGTTCCGAATCTTCTCCGCCATGTTTCAAATATCACGAATGTTTACAAGCTTCCCTGCGTTGTTGCGGTTAACCGTTTCCCGACCGATACAGACGCCGAAATTGAGTTTATTATTGACAAGTGCAAGGAGCTTGGCGTAAATGTTGTTCTTTCAACTGTATGGGCTGAGGGCGGCAAAGGCGGCGAGGAGCTTGCCAAAGAGGTTGTTTCACTCTGCGAAAAGGAAAATGATTTCTCATTCTCCTACGAGCTTGACGGAACAATTGAGGAAAAGATTGAAGCAATCGTTAAACGTATTTACGGCGGCAAGGGTATCGCAATTCTTCCCGCGGCACAGAAGCAGATTGCCACTCTTCGCGAGCTTGGCTATGACAGGCTTCCCGTATGCATGGCAAAGACTCAGTACAGCTTCTCCGACGACCCGGCAAAGCTCGGCGCTCCCGAGGACTTCACGGTTACCGTCAAGAATGTCAAGGTTTCCGCTGGCGCAGGCTTTATTGTTGTTCTCACGGGCGACATCATGACAATGCCGGGACTTCCGAAAGTTCCCGCTGCTGAGAAAATCGATGTTGACGAAAACGGCAGAATCAGCGGTCTGTTCTGATATATTAAACTGAAATATAATGTCATTCTGAGAAACAAAGTGACTAAGAATCTCAAAAGCAGAAAACAGAGATTCTTCGCTGCGCTCAGAATGACATTTTTATATTTAACCGCATTATATACAAAAAAGATTGATTTTTCCAAATAAGATTTGTTATGACAAAAATATTATTTTGTGTTATAATATCCGCCGTAATCTAATAAATCAGGAGAAGCAAAATGGAAGAAAACAAAATGGGCGTCATGCCCGTAAATAAGCTTATTATCAATATGTCCCTGCCCATGATAATTTCAATGCTGGTGCAGGCACTTTACAATATTGTGGACTCAATATTTGTTGCTATGGTTGACGAACAGGCTCTGACGGCGGTTTCGGTTTCGTTCCCTGCGCAGAATCTTATGATTGGTGTTGCAACGGGTACGGCTGTCGGCGTGAACGCACTTGTATCACGCTCGCTGGGCGAAAAGAATTTTGACAAGGCAAATAAAATCAGCGAGAACGGTGTGTTTCTTGCACTGCTGAGTTCAATTGTATTCATGCTGTTCGGCTTTTTCGGCAGCCGTGCGTTTATCGCTTCGCAGACATCTGTTCCTCAGATTATCGAGTACGGCACACAGTATCTTACAATAGCCTGCGGAATTTCATTCGGTATATTTTTTGAGATAATTTTTGAAAGACTTCTGCAGTCGACGGGCAGAACCTTTTACACAATGATAACGCAGGGAGTCGGCGCAATTCTTAACATAATTTTTGACCCGATATTTATTTTTGTTTTCAAAATGGGTGTGCGCGGCGCGGCAATAGCAACCGTACTCGGTCAGATTGTTGCGGCAATTCTTGCGATTATTTTCAACATGAAAAAGAATCCCGAAATCAGGCTGAAAATCAAAGGCTTCCGTCCCGACGGAAAGATTATCGGTGCGATTTACAAAATCGGTGTGCCGTCAATTCTTATGGTTGCAATCGGCTCGGTAATGACCTATTGCATGAACAAGATTCTTGTTGCATACACAACGGGAAAGGAAACGGCGGTTACTGTTTTCGGTGCGTTCTTTAAGCTGAACAGCTTTATATGCATGCCGATTTTCGGACTTAACAACGGAATTATTCCTATTATCGCGTACAATTACGGCGCTAAGAAAAAGGACAGAATGCTTAAGGCTGTCAAGCTTTCCACAATTTATGCGGGCGCGTTCAGCATTATCGGCGCGGCTCTGTTTATCTGCATTCCGAAAACGCTTCTCGGATTTTTCAGCGCCTCGGACAGGATGCTTGAAATCGGCATTCCTGCGCTCCGAATTGTCGGCACAAGCTTCATTTTCGCAGGCATATGCATCGCTCTCGGAGCGGCGTTCCAGGCACTCGGAAAGAGCATTTTTTCAATGATAGTTTCGCTTATCCGTCAGCTTTTCGTACTCACTCCCGCGGCATTCCTGCTTGCGCGCTACGGACTTAAAATCGGCAACGACAACCTTGTATGGTTCTCATATCCCATAGCCGAGATTTTCTCCCTTGCCGTTTCGGTGGTTTGCTTTGTTTATCTTTACAAAACGGTTATTAAGAATGTTGATAACAAATATGCACCGTAATTTAGGAGGCGGAACAGAATGAAAAATTTCTGGAGCTATATCAGCAACGGAGAATACAGCGCAGGCTGTACGGGCAGAACAGTTTTTCTTTATGATAAAAGCGGAAACGAACCGGCTCAGTTCAAGGATTTAAATTATGCTTACAAGCTTGCATTTTCTCCCGACGGCAATATTATTGCGGTAAAATCCAACGAGGGATTTATGGCGATTTATTCTCCTGCCGAAAGAAAACTTGTAAAGAAATTCAGATTTTCAAAAATCCGTTACGGTCAGAACAAAAATTTCTGCTTTACGGGTGACGGAAAGCTGCTTTATAATATTGAATCTCCGACAGATGAATGTGTGAATCAGATTTCAGTTTACGATACGAATGACTTTGCGTTAAAAAAGCAGATTCTCGATGAAGATGAAGATCTGCTCGTTACGGCGCTGGAATATGATTCCGAATCGGACAGGATTTATGTCCTCGGTTTTTTCAGAAAAATAAGTGAAAAAACTCCCGACGCGGACAATGAACATTGGATTGCATATCTTGATAATGATAAGCTTGAAGGCATCAAAAGAATAAGCGAGAAAGAATATGACTGCTATACTGATTTTATTGATTTGAAAGACTCCGGGTTTACGGAAAAGCAGAAAAAGTGGTGCAGTAATCTTGAACAGTACGGATATGATGCTGAGTCGGCAGAGAAGGAAAACCGTTCACTTGCAGAGCTTTGGAAAAGATACTGATAAAAAGAAGGGGCAGAAATCTGCACCTTCTTTTTTGTATGAAATATTAATGAAATAAACAAATTGGTAAATTGTCGAGATGAAATTTTGATGTTGCCCCGCCTCCCTTGCCCTAAAGGGCATCCCCTGCAAGGGGAATGTCACGAAGTGACAAGGGGTAGGACCGCCGAATGGCGGTGGAGGGATTCTTTCTCAGTTTTCATCAGACTTTTTATAGAATCCCCTC
>JAZUDP010000102.1:0-2972 GCA_045639705.1 Acutalibacteraceae bacterium | reverse complement strand
GACCGCCGAATGGCGGTGGAGGGATTCTTTCTCAGTTTTCATCAGACTTTTTATAGAATCCCCTCGCCAACTATCGTTGGCCCTCTCCCCTTTAGACAAGGGGCGCTTGCTCCATCCAATCTCATCGACAAATTGTAATTTATACATATCTAACGGCTCGCGCACAGCAATGATAATTCTGATAACTGCCAACCCGGCGAACGACCGCAGGTACTGCGGAAAATTGGTATTTGTCGATGTAATTTCAATTATACTGCGTAGGGGCGACCATTTGTCGACCGCGGAATTTCATCAAACCCTGACGGGCAATTATATTTTTATCATGTCATTCTGAACGAAGTGAAGAATCTCAGCCTGCCGTTTTTGAGATTCTTCGTCGTTCCTCCTCAGAATGACATTACATATTCCGCCGGCTCGCGCAGGGAACACCATTTCTGATAACTGCCAACCCGGCGAGGGCGCGGAGGCACTCCGCGTTTTCAACAAAAAAAGGGAGCAGAAAACTGCTCCCTTAATTTTAATATTGATTAGTCGTCAAGGTTCTTGTCAAGCTCTGCGAAATACTTGATTGTACGAACCATCTGGCTTGTGTAGCTGTTCTCGTTGTCATACCATGAAACAACCTGTACCTGATAGAGGTCGTCGCCGAGAGCAGAAACCATTGTCTGTGTAGCGTCGAAGAGTGAGCCGTATCTCATACCGATAACATCGGAAGAAACGATCTGATCCTCGTTGTAACCGAAGGACTCGGAAGCAGCAGCCTTCATAGCAGCGTTGATGCCTTCCTTTGTAACGTCTGCGCCCTTAACAACAGCTGTAAGGATTGTTGTTGAACCTGTGGGAACGGGAACACGCTGAGCAGAACCGATGAGTTTGCCGTTAAGCTCGGGGATAACAAGACCGATAGCCTTTGCAGCGCCTGTTGAGTTGGGAACGATGTTTGCAGCACCTGCGCGCGCTCTTCTGAGGTCACCCTTTCTGTGAGGACCGTCAAGAATCATCTGATCGCCTGTGTAAGCGTGGATTGTTGACATGATACCGCTCTGGATGGGAGCGTAGTCGTTAAGAGCCTTAGCCATGGCAGCAAGGCAGTTTGTTGTGCAGGAAGCAGCAGAGATGATCTGATCTCCAGCTGTAAGTGTATCGTTGTTAACTGAGAAAACGATTGTCTTGAGGTCGTTGCCTGCGGGAGCAGAAATAACAACCTTCTTAGCGCCTGCTGTGATGTGAGCCATGCTCTTGTCCTTTGAGCAGTAGAAGCCTGTGCATTCGAGAACTACATCAACACCGATTTCGCCCCAGGGAAGCTCAGCAGCGTTAGCCATAGCATAAATCTTAAGAGTCTTGCCGTCAACTGTAAGTGTGCCTGCTTCGTCATCAGCAGATACAGTGTGAAGATTTTCACCGATCTTTCCGCAGTAGCCGCCCTGAGCGGTATCGTACTTGAGAAGATGAGCAAGCATTGAGGGCTTTGTAAGGTCGTTGATAGCAACTACTTCGTAGCCTTCTGCGCCGAACATCTGACGGAATGCGAGACGGCCGATACGACCGAAACCGTTGATTGCAACTTTAACTGACATTTGAATTACCTCCAAAATTAGTATTTAATTTATTACCGCATAGTATTCTATAACTTTTCGTAAAATTTTTCAAGTGATTTGTTATATTTTTAACCTGTTTTTGAAACTTTTGGTATTCTGTACAAAATAATCTGATTTTATCAAAAAAACAGGATAATTCTGCCAAACGATTGCAGAGCTTTAATGAAAGTATTGACGCAATTATTCTTTTATACACATTCAAAACCTTGAAATTCTCCCTTTTTATTGTATAATATCCGTGTGAGGTGTTGGCATGGGCAGAAAAATTGAGTATAAAATATCCGAAGAGTATAACGGCAAACGTGTCATAAGCTATCTGCGCGGCGAGGCGAAGCTTTCAAGCCGTCTTATCCGCACGCTCAAGCACTATGACGACGGAATTACTCTCAACGGCGTACACACGCGGACTGTTGATATTATGCGCACGGGAGACATTCTCGGCGTGGACATCCCCTGCCCCGACGGCGAAATCGAGCCGATTGAAATGCCGCTTGACATTCTTTACGAGGACGACGATATAATAATTATCAATAAAAGTCCCTTCCTTGCCATACATCCGACGCACAACCATCAGGGCGATACTCTTGCGAACGCTCTTGTATATCACCTTACGCAGAAGGGCAAGCCGACAATGTTCCGTGCCGTCGGCAGACTCGACAAAGGCACATCGGGAATCGTTATCTGCGCACTGAACAAGCACGCGGCAAACTTTATCCCGAAAACCGTTGAAAAGGAATACTATGCGGTTGTCAGCGGTGTACTTGAGCGGACTGGAACAATCGACGCGCCGATTTACCGTCCCGACCCGATGAAAACGCTGAGAGCCGTCGGCGAAGACGGAGACAGGGCCGTTACTCACTGGGAGGTTATCAGGCAGAACAGCGAATTAAGCTATGTGCGGGTAAACCTTGAAACGGGCAGAACGCATCAGATAAGGGTGCATTTCGCACACCTCGGCATGCCGCTTGTCGGAGATTATCTTTACGGAACCGAGGATGATATCGGGCATCAGCTTCTTCACTGCGGAAAAATCACCTTCACGCATCCCGTCAGCGGCGAAAGAATGACCGTCACCGCACCCCCTCCCGCGGATATGCAGAGAGTTATAGATTCAATTTAATATAAGAAAAGTGCAGCCATGACGACTGCACTTGTTTTTTTGTTATGCCGTATTATAGAACGCTGCGCTTTGCTTACCGCCTGCATGACGCGCGACCGCAGACGCAATGACAAATTGGTATTTATCGAGCTGAAATTCTGATGTTGCCCCGCCTCCCTTGCCCTAAAGGGCATCCCCTGCAAGGGGAATGTCACGAAGTGACAAGGGGTAGGACCGCCGAATGGCGGTGGAGGGATTCTTTCTCAGTTTTC